>CACBWF010000015.1 GCA_902542925.1 uncultured Alphaproteobacteria bacterium | reverse complement strand
TTCTGGGTTTAAAGCATATATCTGTCCAATTTATTAAGGAAGAGAAGGAAGTTATGAGTTCTATTATAGGAATTGATCTAGGTACCACTAATTCTTGTGTTGCCATAATGGATGGTAAAAATCCAAAAGTTATAGAAAATGTTGAAGGTGCAAGAACAACACCGTCAATGGTAGCGTTTGCCGATAATAATGAAAAGCTTGTCGGGCAAGCTGCGAAACGACAAGCCGTCACAAATCCAGAAAAAACATTATTTGCAATTAAGAGATTAATAGGCAGGACAATGAATGATTCAACGGTCCAAAAGGATGTAGAAACACTACCATACAAAATAGTGCCTGGAGACAACAAAGATGCCTGGGTTGGCATTGATGATGAGAAATATTCCCCAAGTCAAATAAGTGCAATGATTCTTCAAAAGATGAAAGAAACCGCAGAAAAATATCTCGGAAACCCTGTTAAAGAAGCTGTTATAACTGTACCGGCTTATTTTAATGATGCCCAAAGACAAGCAACTAAAGATGCAGGTAAAATCGCAGGCCTTGATGTAAAAAGGATTATTAATGAACCTACAGCAGCAGCACTTGCTTACGGTTTAGACAAGAAGAAAACTGGCACAGTTGCAGTTTATGATTTAGGTGGAGGAACTTTTGATATTTCAATTCTGGAAATAGGAGATGGTGTATTTGAAGTGAAAGCAACTAATGGTGATACAAAATTAGGTGGAGAAGACTTTGACAATGTCTTAATTAACTATTTAGCTGATGAATTTAAGAAGAAGAATTCAATTGACTTACGTGACGATAAGCTTGCATTACAAAGATTAAAAGAGGGTGCAGAAAAAGCAAAAATTGAATTATCAACCACACTGCAGACAAGAGTAAATATCCCATTTATTTCTGCAGATGCATCTGGGCCTAAACATTTGGACGAACCAATTTCAAGATCTAAATTTGAATCTTTGGCCGATGATTTGATTCAAAGAACGGTAAAACCGTGTGAGGAGGCACTAAAAGATGCTGGGCTAAAAGCTGGTGAGATCAACGATATAATTCTTGTTGGGGGCATGACGAGAATGCCAAAAGTAATAGAAACGGTTAAAACTTTCTTTGGAAAGGATCCGAACAGGAGTGTAAATCCAGATGAAGTTGTTGCACTTGGTGCAGCAGTTCAAGGAGGAGTTTTATCAGGTGATGTCAAAGACGTTTTATTACTTGATGTAACACCACTATCTCTTGGGATTGAGACGTTAGGCGGAGTGTTTACAAAGCTTATTGATAAGAACACAACAATACCCACGAACAAAAGTCAGACATTTTCAACGGCTGAAGACAATCAGTCTGCGGTCACGATACGAGTTTTTCAAGGAGAAAGGTCAATAGCTGCAGATAACAAACTTCTTGGCCAATTTGATTTAGTTGACATTCCACCCGCTCCAAAAGGGATGCCACAAATTGAAGTTACATTTGATATTGATGCAAACGGAATAGTCAAGGTTTCTGCAAAAGATAAAGGTACCGGTAAGGAGCACCAAATTCAAATTAAAGCTTCTGGAGGACTTTCAGAAGACGAGATTAATAAAATGGTAAAAGATGCTGAAGCAAATGCAGCGGCTGATAAAGAAAAATTAGAGACAATTGAATTAAGAAATAATGCTGACTCTATGATTTCTAGTACAGAAAAAAATCTTAAGGAGCATGGAAGTAAAGTTCCTAAAGAAGATAAAGAAAAGATTGAAAAATCTTTAGAAGAGTTAAAGAAGGCTCTGAAGGATGAAAAGATTTCAAACAAAGATTTGAAGGAAAAAACTGAAAATCTAGTTCAATCGTCAATGAAACTAGGTGAAGTTTTGTACAAGGAAGCTCAAGAAAAGGCTGAGAAAGAGAACAAAGCTTCTGAAAAAAATAAGAAAGAAACTAAAGGAAAAAAACCAAAAGATCCTAAAGTTGTCGATGCTGATTTTGAAGATATCACTGAAAATCAGAAGAATCCTGAGAAAGATCCAAAACCTAAACAAGGATCCACAGGAACTGATGACAAGTAAATTGATAAATGTCTAAGCAAGATTTCTACGATGTTTTGGGAGTAAGCAAAGAGGTAGACAGCAATTCTTTAAAATCAGCGTACAGAAGGCTTGCGATGAAATACCATCCAGATAAAAACCCTGGTGATTCTGAAGCAGAAAAGAAGTTTAAAGAGATTTCTGAAGCATATGAAGTTTTATCTAATCCAGAGAAAAAAGCCGCGTATGATCAATATGGGCATGACGCTTTCACAGGCCCTGGCGGCGGTCAAGGTGGGTTTTCTGAAGGGTTTGGATCAGGTTTTGGGAGTTTTTCAGATATTTTTGAAGACTTTTTTGGTGATGCAACCGGCCAAAGAAATAATGAAAGGTTAAAAAGGGGTGAAGACTTAAAATATGAAATGTCAATTACTCTCAGGGATGCCTATTTAGGAGTAAAAAAAGAAATTAGTTACGATACTTTGGTATCTTGTACATCTTGCTCAGGAACTGGCTCAGAAAATAAGGATGGTATTGGTTCCTGTGGATCATGTAGAGGTAGTGGTAGAATCAGGGCTTCTCAAGGATTCTTTACTGTTGAAAGAACATGTCCAGCATGTGGAGGAAGCGGCCAAGTAATCACTGATCCTTGTAGAGAATGTAATGGAGAAGGAAGACAAAGGAAAAACAAAAACATTGAAGTTAGTATACCTGCAGGCGTAGAGGAAGGAAGCAGAATAAGACTTGCTGGAGAAGGAACAGCAGGGCAAAATGGCGCTGAAGATGGGGACTTGTATATTTTTATAAGTATAGTATCTCATGAGTTATTTGATAGAGATGGCACAAATATTTTTTGTAATGTGCCCATATCAATTTATGAAGCCTCACTCGGAGGCTCTGTTGAGGTTCCAACTGTTTCTGGAGGAAGAGCAAAAGTTAAAATCCCAGCCGGCACACAAAGTGGAGATCAGCTAAGACTATCAGGCAAAGGCATGCCAGCCTTGAGATCAGTTTCATTTGGAGATATGATTATAACGTTAAATGTTGAAATACCTAAAAATCTGTCGCAAAAACAAAAGGAGTTGTTAAAAGAATTTGACCAGCAATCCAACAGAGAGAACATACCTGAAAGTACTGGTTTTTTTGATAAGGTAAAGGATTTTTGGGATGAACTAAATAAAAAGTAAGATGGGAATAATAAATATCAGTATTATAGGTGCATCAGGAAGGATGGGTATGGCCATAGTTGAGGAGTCAAAGAAAATTCCCAATTTCAAAATTAAATACTTAGTTGAGGCGAAAGGGCATGAAAGCGTAGGGTCAACGCTAGATAATGTGATAGTTACAGATAGAGTTGACAAAAGCATCAAAGAATCTGACGTGATAATAGATTTCTCCTCACCTAAATCCACTCTAAATTTGATGAAAAGCATTAATAGAAAAGATACTCCAGCTTTAGTAATTGGTACAACTGGGTTTACAAAAAAGCAAGAAGAAGAATTTGAAAGAGTAAAAAGAGGCCTTAAAGTTCTCAGAGCCTCAAATATGAGCATAGGTGTAAATTTGATGTTTAACCTTACAAAACAATTAACAAAAACATTACCGGATGATGCAAATGTAGAAATTTTAGATACACATCATAAACTGAAAAAAGATACTCCCTCTGGGACTTCATTGTCACTAGGAGAAGAGGTTAAGAGTGGAAAAAAAAATGGAAAAAATTTCAAATTTGAATTCAGAGGTCAAAGTCAAAATAAAGACAGAAAAGAAAAAGAAATTGGTTTTTCTTCAATACGGGGTGGAGATGTGATCGGTGATCATTCGGTTTTCTTTTTTTTAGACGGAGAAAGAATTGAACTTATTCATAGAGCAAGTAATAGAAATATTTATGCTAAAGGCGCTTTAGTCGCTGCAAAATGGATTAAAAATCAAAAGCAAGGTTTATATTCTATGAAAGACCTTGTACAAATTTAAAAAGGAGAAAATACATGTTAAAAAAAATATTATCCCTTTGCTTTATTATTTTTTTAACTAGTTCGTGTGAGGAGAAACTGTCTCAAGAAGATGTTGATAATTATAAAGACATAATGGACATTAAGTTAGGGTACTTAGGCAATGCAATAATTATCCAAGGAAGACTTCTTGATGCTTACAATCTAAGAAGCGAAAGTGCGGATGAGGACCATTTTAAAGAAGCTGAAGAATTGATAAAAAGCAATTTAGATAGCTTTGGAAGGTCAGACGAATTAAAAGAACTTAACATTCCTAACTCAAAAAAAATAAGGGAGATACATAATTCTTTGATTGATGCATCTGATCTTTTAATGTCTGCAGTTAATATGCTTGAAGACCAAGCATGGCTTGGTGGTTCAGTAAGTTACGCTGAAACCGCAGTAGACAAGGCAAGGTTTAATTTTCAAAGTGCTATTAAGGTTTTATACCAGCCAGAAGATAATATTGAGGTCAAGCCTATATTAGAACATAAAGAATACGATGTTGGAGAAATTCCAGATGCAAGTGATCAACTTAAAAAATAATTAATTTCTCCCCCTATGAACAAAATATAGACCGAACAGAATTATTGTTAGGCCAACAATAATTTGATTATTAATGTCTTCATTTAAAAAGAGGTAGGACCAGAGTATCCCAAAACAGGGAATTAAGAAATTACTCTGACTAGCAAAAACTGCCCCTTTTTTTTTAATTAAATAAAAAAATACAATTATAGCTGTTGCAGTACAAAAAACACCTAAAACTAGTGAGGCAAATAAACTTTTTAATGATATTGATATGAGTATGTTGTGTATCGAATTATCTTGATTATAAATAATAAATGGCAGAGAAACAAAAGATAATATTGTTGCATAAATCGTTGAGGATGTTGCAATTTGTAATGAACTTAAGGTACGAACACTCTTTACACAATTTGCTGATAGGGCATAACAAAATGCTGAAAAAAGTATTATAAGATTAACAAAATTATTTCGTGATAAGAACTCTGTATTAGGGAACTCAAAAAGAGCAATCATACCTAAAAAACCTAGAAACAGACCAAAAAATACAGAAAAGTTAGCTTTTTCTCCTGTTAATGAAAAATGTGAAATAATACATGTAAATAAAGGCATAGTACCAATTAGAGTACTTGCTACTACACTATCTACATACAACTCACCCCAACTAATTAAATTAAACGGAATAAAATTACCCACAAGGGCAATGAAGAACATTTTCCACAAATCTTGCTTTTCAAAAATTTGCTGTTTTGAAGAAAGCTTCAAAAAAATAGATAGAATAATTGACGCAATCAAAAGACGAAAAAAAGTAAGAATATATGGAGGCATTGTTTCAACGGACAGTTTTATAAATAAAAAAGAACTACCCCAAATGGCTGACAGAAAAAAAAGCCCAGTATAATCAATTATTTGCGTTTTTTTTTTCATAAATTAGTTCTTTAAAGATAAAAAACGAACCTTACACTAAACTTACAATACTAGCTAATGATATTAGTATTATAATTAGAGTTCATTAGAGCATATAGGCCAGTAAAATGTCTTAATGAACATTTCAATCGGATGTAGCAATAGTCACATTACAATGTACGTCAAAGATGAGAGGTAATTTGTATTCTAGTTCACAATTAATTGTACGTTAAATAATAATTAGATTGTCTGTGATTCTCTAAAAGATCTTAATGAGGAAGAAATCTTTTTTTCAAGTTTTTGTTTATCATAATTATTAAGAAAAGAACCTACTGAAACTGATTTATCTTTAGAGTGAATCATAAGTTGCTTATGATTACTATTTATTTCCACAATTTCTGTTTTTGCCCAATACGGGTTTAACTCCCATATCTGCATCTTGCCGGAGGGAAAGGAACGAAGAATCCTTAGTTTTTGCGAGATAATTTGAAACCTTTCATACATTTCACCACTTCTATAGTTTATTTTGAAAGCAAAATATATCAAGACTATATCTAACCCTAAAAATCCAAATACTGGCCAAGCGCCTAAAAACCAAAAGATTGCTCCACCCGTTAAACATATAAATGTTATAATACACATTAATATCGTAAAGCCTTTTTTTGAAAGGCTCCTGTGAGGGAAAATTGTTAAATTTAGAAAATCGTGTTTATTTAACATAGTACTGATATGGTATATTAGACTAAATAATAAAGAAATAAATTTATTTACAAAATGTCTGTAAAAATATGAGTGCAAAACAAAAAATAATTATGGGAATGGGTAACGCAGTGTTGGATGTATTAATTCCATGCGACGATCATGAAATCATGCAAATGAAATTAAAAAAGGGAATTATGACTGTAGTAGAAAAAGATGAATCTTCGGTAATTTTAGAAAAAGTAAAAGCCATCAAAAAAACATCTGGGGGCTCTGTTGCAAATTCAATCGTTGGAATTTCTGAATTAGGTGGAGATGCTGTTTTTTGTGGGAGAGTTAAAGAAGATGATTTAGGCATTGAGTTTATAAAAGATATTGAAAAAGCAAAAGTAAGATTTTTGTGCAAGCCATCAAAAGATGGAATTCCAACAGCTAAATGTTTGATTTTTATTACTCCGGATGGAGAAAGAACAATGCAAACCTTTCTTGGGGCAAGTGTTAATCTATCCGAAAATGATATAATTGAATCACATTTCAAAAATGTAAGCATGCTATTTATTGAAGGATATTTGTGGAGCTCTGAGTCTGCTCGAAAAGCAATTAAAAAAGCGGTGCAAATTGCAAAAAACTTTAAAATAAAAGTAATTTTTTCATTATCAGATCCTCAGCTAGTAAAATCTTTTAGAAATGAATTTCTTGATTTTATAAAATTAGACACAGACATTGTCATTGGAAATAATGTAGAATTTTGCGCACTTTACAATCTAAATAATGATAATCAAATTCAAACAACTTTAACTGAACACTCAAATAAAGTGAATGTTGTAACAACTGGTAAAGAAGGGGCTTTTTGCGTATTAAATCAAGAAGTTATAAAAGTAAATGCAATTGCAAATATACCCATTATTGATACTACTGGAGCAGGTGATCTTTTTGCAGCCGGATTTATTAATTCATATAATAATGGATTGTCAATTGAAAGATCATTACAAAACGGGTGCGAACTGGCAGCAAAAATTATTCAACAATTTGGTGCTAGACTAGAAAAATCATAAAATAAAAAACAGCTAAAAAACATAAATTATCTTATTTTACGCAATAACTTATTAATAGTTTCTTTAACGACAGAAACCGGAATATTCTCTATTTTTGTAGAGTTCGAAAATTGGAATGCCTCTATTGGTATGTTAATTTTAGAATTATACGGCTGAAACTTTGATGCTTTTGTTGGGCCAAATAATGTCATCATAGGAATATCTGAGATGGATAATAAATGGCCACAACCAGAATCATTCGCTATTCCAAATAGACTGTGTTTCGATAAAAAATATGTATGTGCAGCAGTTGGGGTTTTAATCAATTTATTTTGTAGAGGAAAAATAGAAAAAGGTACTTCCCTTTTTAATTGTTCATAGTCCTTCAATTCATTTGGTCCAAGAAAGAAAACAGGAATAAGTTTTTTACTGTATAAATATTTTGCTATTTCAATGTAATTTTTTAGTGGCCAGCATTTTTTTTCAACTGAAGCACCAGGACAGATTGAAACTTTTTTCTGTAAAGTTTTATGAAAAATTTTTTTGGTTAATTCTTTAGTATGTCTATTTGCTTTTATAATTGGTAACCTTAATTTATTTGATGCACCTATCAATTGACCTAGGCTGAATAATTGCTTTGTTAAGTTTGTCTTTGACTTTTCCGCTGGTTTAATGTCTGAAAATAAGAAATTAGCTGTTTGAGAAATAAATAATTTTGTCTTTAATTTTTTTAATATAAGGGTTGTTAGCACTCTTTTTTGTGTATCAATAATGATATCGAACTCTTCTTTTATTTTTGGTGGTTTAAACAATTCAATTACTTTAGACCCTATATCTTGATTTTCCAAAATTTCATCAATTAAATTATCAGAAATAAAACTCAAGGAATTATTGAATGCTGTCTCGCCCTTACCTGCAAGCCATGTGATTTTGGCATTTGGGAAACGAGCTCTGATAGACTGTATTAAAGGTACTTTAATTAGTGCATCACCAAGCAAATCAAGGCCAACATAAATTAATATTTTTTTTTTTGTCAAATCTTTTTTTTCAGGCCTTTTAATATTTTCATCAAATACCCAAGTCTTTAAAACTTCATTTTTTACCATCTTTGTTGAGGGATTAGGTGTTACGTAGGAAAGCAAAAATTTTATAAAACTTAATGAAAAAAAAGAGTATCCAAGATTTCTTCTTTTCCATTTCCAACATCTTCTAAGAATATTATTTAAGACTTTTTTTTGTAATACTTTGTCAATAGAGGTATTTTCAGTCAAAAAATTTAAAGTTACCACTGATAAATCATGCAGTGTTTGAGCATGATTATTGATTATTCTGTTTGTACGATTTTTTGGAGCACAACAAATAATAGTTTTATTAAGTCCGATTATAAATTTCTTCTTATGCTTTAGAAAATAACCAGACACCCTTAGTGGTATAGAAAAATCTTGCACAAATACTTTATCGTCAGCGCCAGATATATTTTTTAATACAGATGTTTTTATCATCATATTGCTTGAACCACCCCATCCACGGGATATTATCTCATGAAATGCATTTTTGAATATTTTTGTAGGATATCGTCTGGTATTAAATTTATATTTAGTGTGATTAGATTTCCATATCCAGTGCCCATACATTAAATCAAGGTTATGAGTATCCATTTCGTTCTTCATAAAAGTAGAGATATTAGGCGAAAGTACATCATCTCCATCAAGAAACTTTACGTGTGAATATTTTATATATCTAATACAATTATTTATGGCTAAACTCGGACCGGTGTTTTCCTGAGTTATAACTTTGTAGTCAATGTTATTCTTTTGTTGAAGAGCTCTTTTTACATACTCCAAAGATTTATCAGTTGATCCATCGTCAATAATTATTAGTTGATTATTTTTTTTTAAGTATTTGAAAACAGATTCCAGTGTATCAACTATAAAGCTTTCTTTGTTGTAAAGTGTGATTATAAAAGAAATACCACTTGGAAAATTCATGTTTAAGTTTAGAAAAATTTTTTTAAATGCACAATAGCATTATAGTCTATTCGAGATCTAGAGAGTATCCTGCAGATCTGACCGTACGGATAGCATCTGGAAGGTTCGGTAAGTTAATAGCTTTTCTTAACCTTCGTATGTGAGTATCAACTGTTCGAAACTCAACAAATATTCCATGACCCCAAACTGAATCTAAAAGTTGTTCTCTACTAAACACTCTTTTTGGATTTTCCATAAAAAATTTTAAAAGTTTAAATTCGGTTGGTCCTAAATTAATTCTTTTTTTATCTCTATATGCTTTGTGTTCTTTTAGATCCAAAAAGAGATCAGACACAATTAAACTTGAATTATTCCTCTTATCTCTTGAATGTCTTCTAAGAAGTGCATTAATTCTTGCGATTAATTCATTTGGGCTAAAAGGCTTTACCATATAATCATCAGCTCCCGCCTCAAGTCCAGTAATTTTATTGTCTTCATCCCCTTTTGCTGTAAGAAATATTACAGGTATATTTTTAGTCAATTTATTCTGTCTTATTTGTCTACATATTTCTAAACCTGATGGTTCAGGCATCATCCAATCTAGAATCAACAAATCAGGAATAAGCTCCTTAATAAGAATCAAGCCTTCTTCCCCTGTGCTTGCAGACTTAACATTAAATCCTTTTTTTTTGAGATTATATGTTAACATTGGAAGTAATGATTCGTCATCTTCAACTATAAGAATAGTATTTCCCACTTTATCTAACTTTCCCAGAAATACTATAACGCACTTCTTTTGAAATATTTTTAACTAGGTCACCAATTCTTTCAAACTCCTTAGCAATAAAATTAATTTCTATAAAAAACTTGCATTCCTTTTGCTCATTGTTCTTTGATATATCGTCCAAGTTTTTCTTACAAATTTCAGAAAATAATTCGTTGCAAAGCATATCTTTCCTTAAAACTTCTTTTGCCACTTCATTGGAAGGTTCTTTATAAAGATTGATAACTGTTGAAAAATTCTCACTAACAAGTTTTCCAAGTGCTTCTAAGTCCATCTTGCTTGAAAAATATTCAGGAATTTTAATTTGATGGTCAATTTTTTTAGTTATATTGACTAAATGGTCGGCTATTCTCTCTAAAATACCAGATATTTTTAAGGTGATAAGAACGGCCCTGAGGTCATCAGCCATTGGCTGGCGTTTACTGAGTACATTTAAGGTGAATAGTCTTAATTTTTTTTCTAGCTTGTTAATTTCTTCTTCTGTTCTAAAAATACCATTAATTAGATTTGTATTTTTACTCGACACCAGACCAACTACATCGACAAGTAATTTATCAATGTATATAGACATTTCTCCAATCATTGTTTTACATTGATCTAAATCTAAATCATAATTTGTTACAATATGTTTTTCCACTTTATCTTTATCCTATCCTTCCTGTTATGTAGTCTTGTGTTTGTTTATTTTTAGGATTTTGAAAAATTTTTGATGTTTCTCCAAATTCAATTAAATTCCCCATATGAAAATATGCAGTCTGTTGTGACACACGAGCTGCCTGTTGCATCGAATGAGTTACTATAACGATTGTATAATTTTGCATTAACTCATCAATTAATTCCTCAATAACTGCTGTTGCAATAGGATCAAGTGCAGAACATGGTTCATCCATTAAAATTATTTCAGGGCTCACGGCAATTGCTCGAGCAATACAAAGTCTCTGTTGCTGTCCTCCAGAAAGTGAGGTCCCTGATTCATTCATCCTATCTTTAACTTCATTAAATAGTCCTGCTTTTTGCAAACTATTTACAACCAAATCTTCAAGTTCTTCTTTGCTATTCGTTAAGCCGTGTATTTGAGGACCATATGCAACATTGTCAAAAATACTTTTAGGAAATGGATTAGGCTTTTGAAAAACCATTCCAACTCTCGCTCTTAGTAAAACTGGATCAAGTGTAGCTTTATAAATATCATCGTTGTCTATCAAAACTTTTCCAGTTATTCGGCAGATATCAATTGTATCATTCATTCTATTGATGCATCTTAAAAAAGTTGACTTTCCGCATCCACTTGGGCCGATCAGAGAAGTAACTTGATTTTCATAAATTTCTAAATTTACATCTTTAATAGCTTGCTTATCTCCATAAAAAACACTTACTCTTTTTGTTAACACTTTAATTTTTTTTTTACTTACCATTTTTTCTCAAACTTCTTTCTAATTATAATAGCAAAACTATTCATTAATATTAAAAATGTTAACAATACTAGCACACCAGCGGCAGTTAATTCAACAAAGCCCCTCGCAGCTGTACTTTTCCACAAATATATTTGAACTGGAAGAACAGTTGAAGAGTCTAAAAATGATTCTGGTACGTCAACAATAAATGCAACCATTCCAATCATTAACAGTGGAGCAGACTCTCCTAAGGCTTGTGACATTCCGATGATTGTTCCAGTTGATATTCCGGGCATTGAAAGTGGAAGTACGTGATGTGTCACAGTTTGCATTTTGGTGGCACCCATGCCAATAGCTGCTTCTCTTATTGAGGGGGGGACTGCTTTTAAAGAAGCCCTTGTTGCAATAATTATCGTTGGTAATGTCATAAGAGCTAGAACCATCCCACCAACAAGTGGAGCTGATCTCGGAAGATGCATAACATTGAGGAATATTGCTAAACCTAGTAGTCCAAAAATAATTGACGGGACAGCAGCAAGGTTATTAATATTTACTTCAATGAAGTGAGTAAATCTATTTTTTGGAGCGAGTTCCTCCAAAAAAACACCAGCTGCAACTGCAATTGGGAATGACAATAATAATGTTACAAAAAGAGTAAAAAAAGATCCCATTACCGATCCCCAAATTCCTGCTTGTTCAGGTTCAGTTGAATCAGCAGCAGTAAAGAATATTTTATTGAAGCCAAAATTAACTCTATTATCTTTTTTTAATTCGTTAAACCAAAATAATTGCTGATTTGAAATCAATCGGTCTTCTTCTGCAAAATCAATCATTTCAGGGTTTTTGTTAATTACATCATATTTTGATGAGGATTTTAGCCAAAACTCTTTTTTTGTGTTCATAAGAGATATGTCATTAGTAAGCGTTCTCATCAAATTTTCTTGTTCAGAACTTGAAATCATACTTAGTAGATCTCTCTGATCATTTCGTGTTTTTACATCAGGAAAAAAATTTAATAGTGATGCTTTGATCAGTGTTTGGTAGTTTGCATTTTCAATTTCGGTAATTTTTCCAGAATTACTTGGATCAAGTATTTTTGAATCGAAAAATATATCAAGTTTAATTTGGGTTGAGACAAATGCCTTCTTACCCTCATTTATTATTGAGGTCAAAATTATAACAAGAAAACTAATAGCAGATATAATTCCCAATAATCCCATTAGTCTGAATGTGCTTTCAGACCTATTTCTTTTCTTTAATGATTCGGCAATAATCCTTGTATTTTTATTCATATTTTTCTCTATATTTGTGAACAATTCTAAGTGCAAAAAGATTCAACATTAATGTCACAACAAACAATGTGATCCCAAGCGCAAATGCTGCTAATGTTTTAGCACTATCAAATTCCTGATCACCGATTAACAAAGTTACAATTTGAACGGTAACTGTAGTAACTGCTTCTAAAGGATTTGCCGTAAGATTAGCGGCAATGCCGGCCGCCATTACAACAATCATTGTTTCACCAACAGCTCTTGAAATCGCTAGTAATATTGCCCCAACAATTCCAGGAAGCGCTGCGGGTAATATTACTTTTTTAACTGTTTCCGATTTTGTAGCTCCCATAGCATATGAACCATCTTTAAGACTTTGAGGCACCGCAGAAATAACATCATCTGATAAAGAAGAAATGAATGGGATTATCATAATACCCATCACACTCCCTGCTGCAAGAGCGCTTTCTGATGCTATGTTAAGCGAGAAAACATCTCCTAATCCTTTTAGAAAAGGCCCTACGGTTATTGCTGCAAAAAATCCATAGACTACAGTTGGAACTCCTGCCAATATCTCTAAAAGGGGTTTGATTATACTTCTTGTCATGGGAGATGAATACTGGGATAAGAAAATAGCCGAAGTTAAGCCAACTGGGATCGCAACGGTCATTGCGATTATAGTAATTAAGAGAGTGCCTGCGAAAATTGGGATTGCACCAAAAGATCCTTGGCTTGCAACCTGATCTTCTCTAATAGCCATTTGAGGGCTCCAGGATAACCCAAACAAAAAATCAAATAGTGGTATTTTGTCAAAAAACCTTAAGGCTTCAAATATCAATGAAAATACTATGCCTATTGTTGTGACTATAGCAACAACTGAACAAACTAAAAGTATAGCTACATTATACTTTTCAACAATTTGTCGGGCTCTAAAAGCAGGGTTAATTTTCTTTATTGCAATGAAACTTAAAAAGCAACCTAAAGACAATATGCTTAGAAACGTAAAGGTTTGAACTCTTTCTAAAGTTTTTTTTAAGTATACTGCTGCCTCAATAAGATTTGTATCTGTGCCAGGAAAAGGTCTTTCGATATTGATAGATTTAACTCTATCTACCAGCATTGATGGATCACCAGAGAAATTCTTTATCGTATCCTCTGAAATAAAAGACAATACAAGTACATCTAAGATTAATGGCTTAGCGATGTACCAAGTTAGAATTAGTATGATAGATGGTATGATTAACCAAAGAATGGCGTAAAAACTATAGTACTTCGGAAGGGATGGGAGCTTGAGATCTTTGCCTAGAGCATGGTTTACTCTTAAAGCTTTATTATTTCCATACCACGTTATAAAGGTTGCGATCAAAATAATTAAAACACAAAAAGAGCCAAGCCCCATACACTATCCTAAGGTTCTAGTTACTATTTTTTTAACACATTTCCGTCAAATTTAGTAAGACTTTTCCCTGCCTTTTCAAATTTAGCTCTATCAGATTCAGGTAGAGGTATAAGTCCTTTAGATACAAGGTATCCGTCACTACCAATCGCCTTAGCGTTTGTAAATTCAGCAACATATTGTTTTATACCTGGAATTACAGCCGCATGTGCATTCTTGATATAGAAAAACAATGAACGTGATACTGGGTATTCACCAGAAGAAATAGCTTCGAATTCTGGAAATACACCGTCAACTTTAGCTGCTTTCACTTTATCTCTGTTTTGATCAAGGAAAGAGTAACCAAAAACGCCAAGGGCACCAGGGTCCGCAACTAACTTTTCAATAATAAGGTTGTCATTTTCTCCTGCTTCAACATATGGTCCATCTTCTCTTATTGAACGACATTCCTTCTTATAAAGTTTTTTGTCTTTTTTCTTCAAGGCTTTTCTTCCAGGAAATTTTTTACAACCTCTTTCAATTGCTAATTCATTAAAAGCGTCTCTAGTACCGGAAGTAGGGGGAGGGCCAACTACCACAATTGGTGCATTTGGCAAAGCTGGATTTACCTCATTCCACATTTTATAGGGATTTGGTTTAACTGTGTCCCCATTAGGATCTGCGGGAACATCTTTGGCAAGTGCTAGATATATATCTTTGAGTGAAAGCTCAAGCATTGGTCCTGCCTTCGCATTAGCCATAGCAATACCATCGAAGCCTACTTTTATCTCAGTAATATCGGTAACTCCATTCTTTGAGCAATTTTTTACCTCTTTTGCTTTTATTCTTCTTGAAGCATTTGTAATATCAGGGTGTTCAGTACCTAAACCTTTGCAGAAAAGTTTTAGACCGCCGCCTGAGCCGGTTGATTCTATTACCGGGGTTTTAAAACCACTAGTTTTACCAAATCTTTCTGCAACTACAGTTGCAAAAGGATAAACAGTAGATGAACCCACGATTTGGATCTGATCACGAGCAAACGCAGAACCAGAAAATCCAAAAGCTACTAAAGTAGCTGTAAGAATTGTTTTTTTCATTTTATTTCCTTTAATTAATGATTAAAGACTCAACATACAAAAGATTAAAGATCAAAATATTACAGTTTTGTTACAATTTTATGACAATGAACCTATTAGTTCTATTACTACACATCTGAAAGATGATGGGTGAAAAACAAACACACAGTTACAAGTAAACATGCAGTTGCCAAACTTAAATTCAGTCCACCTAATTGGTATGATATTCCGGATAGGAATGTTCCAACAAACCTTCCTGTTGCATTAGCCATGTAGTAAAACCCAACATCAAGAGAAACTGTATTTTTTTTTGAAAAATGTAAAATCAAATAAGAATGAATGGACGAGTTAACAGCAAATATTCCACAAAAAATAAAAAGGCCAGAAAATAAAAAAATCTTTGTCAGAAAAATTTCACTAAAAAGAAATAATAAAAAAGTTAATATGATTAAATTAACTAGAAGGTAGAAAATCCAATTTTTTGAGATATCAACTAAGTTAATTTTTTTACTATCCTCTTTTAAGAATAATTTTGGTGAGTAAGCTTGAATTATTCCGTACAGAATTACCCATGCTGCCATAAAGCTACCAATAATGAAGAAAGCTTTTTTATTCCCATCTACCGAACCATCCGAAAAAATACTGTAGAAAAAAATAGGTAATCCAACTACAAACCAAACATCACGAGCTCCAAACAAAAAAATTCTCGCTGCAGATAGAAAATTTATGTTTTTGGATTTTGAAAATACATCAAATAACTTTACTTTATTATTTTTATTTAAAAGGTCATCTTTCAACAAAAACAAACTACATATTAAAACAAAGAAAACAATAACAACCATCGTAATCAATGAGTTATAAAAACCTACCGTTGCTAATAATACACAGCCTAATAAAAATCCGAAACCTTTTATGGCATTTTTCGAACCTGTTAAGATTGCCACCCATCTAAATAGGCTCGATTGATTATTTGGCGCTAAGAGTTTTACTGCTGATTTAGACGACATTTTTGTTAAATCTTTTGCAACACCACTAAATCCTTGAACGATTAAAACATAAAAAATCGAAAAGTTCTGAGTCCAATTTTCATTCAATTGTGATAGAGAGTAAAGAGATATAATTTGAACAGTCAAACCTGCATATAAAGTGAACTTAAGACCGTATCGAGCAGCCAACCATCCAGCTAAAGGATTTGTAAAAATCCCAGCTAACTCATAAAATAGAAATAAATATGCGAGTTGTAGTGGAGAAAAACCATTTTGATGAAAATGAAGTAAAACTAACATTCTCAGTGCCCCATCACTGAGCATAAATACCCAGTAACTAGAGGTGACTATCAAATAAGAGAATTGTTTTTTAGACAAAGAAATCATAAAGATGCACTAATATATTCACAAATATCAACCATCCTTTTTGCGTAAGCGATTTCATTATCATACCATGCATACACCTTTAATTGTCTTTTATTAATTACCATTGTTGAATATGCATCAACCACAGCTGACCGCTCATCATTGACGAAGTCTGCAGAAACTAGTTGAGCTTCTTCGTAACCTAAGATGTTCTTCAGATAACTTTTAGAGGCTTCTTTAAAGAGATTATTAACCTCTGACTCAGACGTATCTCTTTTAACTTCAAAAACACAATCTGTTAACGAAGAATTGAGTAATGGAACTCTTACTGCATGTCCATTAAGTTTTCCTTTAAGTTCAGGATAAATTAGAGAAATTGCACTTGCACTTCCTGTAGTGGTTGGAATCATTGAATTTAATGAGGATCTTGATCTTCTGAGATCTTTGCCCGGTCTGTCAACCAAAGTTTGAGAATTAGTTGCATTGTGAATAGTTGTGATTGAACCGTGAATTATTCCTATATTACTGTGAATAACTTTAATTATTGGGGCTAAACAATTAGTCGTGCAACTTGCAGCTGTTATCACTTTATGTGTTTTTGGATTATATACCTCATGATTAACTCCATATACGAGGTTTGCAACCTCCTTTTCTTTTATCGGAGCAGATACAATTACTTTTTTTACGCCTCTATCAAAGTAAGGCTTTAGCTTTTGTTGTGATTTATAAACTCCAGTACAATCTAAAATAATATCAACGCCATCTAGTTTTAGCTCTTCGATTTTATTGTAGTTAGTGAAAAGTAATTTACTCTCATCAATTGAGATTGTTGTGGCATTGTTTGAAAAATCTGCATTCCACTTTCCATGTACAGTATCAAATTCAAGTAAATGTCGATGGATTTCAATATTTCCGGCTGAATCATTAATCCACTCTGGCTTAATATTTTTACTTATTAGGAATTTAAGAACATATTTTCCTATTCTACCAATTCCATTTATTCCGATTTTAATCATTAAAAATCTCTACCTTTTTACTATTACCGTTTTATGACAACTATTATCACTTTTAAAAGGATAATTTAATAAATTTTGAAGTTAGTAAAATAGACCTTGCTCAAAACATTCCTCAATATTATATTGAGTTTCGCTTAATAATTGATCAATCTGAAAATTATAAAATTAATTTATATTAAAGGAGAAAATGAATGAGTGATAAATTCTGTATGAGAGTAGGTGAGGCTTTAGTTGCAGGAGGCCCACCAGGTACAGCTGCAGAGCCTGAAGTCGTAATTGGAGAATTAAATGGACCATTTGGTACTGCTTTTGCGAATTTAATTGGAAATCAATCTGCTGGACACTCCAAGGTTTTGGCAATAATGAATACTGACATTATGGTTAGGCCAGCAACATTAATGGTTAGTAAAGTTACTGTAAAAGATAATAAATATACAAACATTCTTATGGGAACAGTACAAGGTGCTACTGCTAATGGTGTTCTTGACTGTGTGAGAGAAGGCGTTATCCCAAGGCAGATAGTTAATGACATTGGAATAATAGTATCTGTGTGGCTAAACCCATCTGTTTCAAAAGATAAAAACTTAGATCATAAACAGTTATTCGAAATTCATAGAAAAGCTACATTTAGCGCGATTAAAAAAGCAATAAATAATGAACCTAGTATAGATTGGCTTTTAGAGAATCAGGATAAAATAATACACAAGTATTTCCAAATGGGACTAGATGGAAAATTATAATACGCAATTTATGCATGTCACGCATTATTTGCAATAATTTGCAAAATACAAATTAATTAAAGGTTTTATGAGATTTTTTCCTTGAGCTCGATAGCATAACATGCAAGTTTTATATATTTTGGAATTTTGACTGATTTTTCACCTTTTTTGCCCTTCTCGTAATATTGAATCATTCTAATTTTCAAGCCAAGTTTATTGGCAGCTTCTTTTTGAGAGAACTTTAAATTTTTTCTCCAGACTTTAAATTCAGCAGAGTTCATAAATTTTAATTAACTAACAAAAAATATTTTCAAAACTATTACTGCAAAAATTGCGTTCTTTGGTTGACAAAACGCAATAAGTGCATTAATTTATTACATTAATGTTACAATTATGTTACATTAGTATGGCAAAAAGGGAAGTTATGAGTTATTTTTATTTTTGGAAATCATTTTGGTTTTAAAGCATAAAGATGGATAAGGTTGTGTAGATGAAGTGGATGATGCTTTACTTAACTGTTCTTGGCCCTTTGCATAACAGTGCTGGGCTCCTTGAATCTGTTGAACTTGTTCTTAATAAAGAATATTCTTCTAAATCAGAATGTATTACTGTAAGCAGTATAATTAACGGCGTAAATGCATATCCAGTCTCTATAGTTTCTGGTATTTCTTTGAAGAAAAGAATTGCAACATGTATTGAACTAAGCTCAAAAAATCAAAATCTAGTGATTGCTTATAATAATGGGAATACAAATCCTTTAAGAACTGAGTTAGAAATTGAAAAAAAAATTGGAAATTACTTTTCACTGTTTTCCCAATAATTAATAACATAACTATTCAAATTTAGATAAGTTAGTATAATAAAACTGTTATGCTTCAACTATACTTAATGAGACACGCTAAATCTGATTGGAATAATTATGATGGAGATGACCTCAAAAGAAAAGTGTCCCCAATCGGGGAAAAAAAAACTAAGTTAACAAAAGAATTTATATTAAGTAAAAATTTTTTGCCTGATCATGTTTGGTGTTCGCCGTCAATAAGAACAAAAGAAACATTAGAAATACTTGCTAATATTTTTTCAGATAAAATAAATATTGAATACATAGATCAACTTTATAATCACGGAATGGAAACAATAGATACATTAATAATTAAATCAGAAATATATAAAAAAAACACTTCAGTAAAAAAACTTTTGGTTATTGGCCATGAACCATTTATGTCAAACTCGGTTCAAGCTTTAACAAAAGATAGAGATAATCTTAATGTTAAATCTGCACTAAATAAATTCTCAACCTCAAGTTTTTTCGCTTTTCAATTTAATACAGATTCTTGGTATGAGATTTCGGAATTTAATTCAGAACCACTTACCCACTTTAGACCAAAGTTATAATTTTTGGAATTTTATTTTACTGCTTTTTAATCCAATCGATTTAGCAGCATTGTTTAACCCACGATTTATAGAATCACTTGCAAATAGATATTTTTTTTTAGTAACTATAAGTTCCAGTCTTGATCCATTTTTTTTTAAAAAACAACAATTTAGGTTTTTATCGGAAATTCCTGCTGTTATATGATAGCATAATCTTAAGCATTGGCCAAAGAACAAGAGCTCTTGAACTTCTTGACTCTTAAGTTTTTTTGCCATCTCTTTAGCCACTGCATCTTTAAGTCCATTAGAATGCCTAAAATACATCAATAGAGAAAGTTTTAACCTTTGATCTCTCGTAATTAATGAAAATGGATAATAAAAGATTTTCTCTATCGTATGAATTCGCCTAATTTCAGGATGAATATCTCTTGCAATATTTAATAACATGCATGCAGATAAGGTAATTTTGGGATCGATTTTGATTTTATTATTCTCTAAAAATTTTAAAATCCATTTATGAGTTTTTTTTACCATTTTTTTTGAGATGGAAGACTGTGATAGTTTTTTAACTTGCTCAAAAAAAGGATCCACTTTTTTTTTATTTTGTATGTTTTCATATATCAATCCTTCTCTGATACCAAAACTTGTAAAAAATATATTTCTAATCTTTGAAATTTTCGACAATTCCTTTAAAACTTTAAAAGCGTAAGGTATTGTATTTTTTCTAGAGTTTGAAAGCTTTCTAAGAAGGGCTTCGTTTACAGATTTTTTGACGAATATTTTTTTTTCTATGGTGTTAAAAAAATCTTTATTCTGAATTTTATAATCCTGTATTAGAGGATGTTTTATTTTAGTAATATGCATATGGATTTTAGCCAAGGCCCTACAATTTCCGCCAATTAAATATAAATCTTTTATTCCCAGATTCCTAAGTCCTTGAACCAAGTTCAGTTGTTTTTTTATATGATATGATACTTCTTTAGAATGAGCGGTACCAATTTCTTGAAGAAATATATGACCTAATGGTAGCGAGGCAATAAAATTTGTTTTCTTATTCCTAACTAAAGAAAGCTCTAAAGAACCTCCACCTAGATCGGATACTAGTCCATCGGTAATATCATAGCTAAATTGTATGCTTTGAACGCCTAATTCTGCCTCTTTTTTCTCAGATAAAATATTTAGTTTAGTAGAGGTTTTTTCTTGAAGTACTTGTTGAATCCTTTTTTTATTTTCGGCATTCCTTATTGCAGCGGTAGCTAATATGCATGGAGTAGTTTTAGTAAAACTTAAGGACAATTTCATAAACCTTTTTATTTGACTAATGAGAAGTTTTAATGATTTGTCAGAAACTTTTCCAGTATTACTTACCTCATTACCAATGTTAGTAATTACTTTTTCATTAAACAATGTTTTGGGGATAAACGATAAATTTTCATATACAACCAAGCGAATAGAAAAACTTCCAATTTCTATTATTGAGAATAATGAGTCCAATTTGCCTTTAGTATTAAGATGAATTTTTTGGTTTAAGTTCATAAAAACTCTAATAGTATGTGATGAAATTATTTAGTATACGTTTGAAAAAAATAATGGAAAGGAAATCTTGTGATTAATTTTTATTTAAAATGGTCTGGAACTGCATTAGTTTTGAGTGGCATTCTTCTGCATAATCTTAATATCTTTCCACTCAACATAATTATTCATCTGATCGGTGTCATTGCTTGGTCGATTTACGGTTGGAAAATCAAAGATAAAGCAATTATTACAAACTTTGGTTTGCAAATACCAATTTTTATATTTGGAATTTTAAATTATCTTAATACTAACGTTAATTTTTTTTAACGTTTTGTTTTGACAATACTTAGAAAAAAAATAACTGTATGCTTTCACATACAGTCGTTTTTTTTATGAAGAATATTTAAACGCTCAGAATTTTAAATGAAGTCTGGTTTGTAGACTGGTCATATTATGAGTTGCCCCATGAATACTGTCTAGTCCTGTTCCATTGTTGTAAATACCTCTGGCCATATCTACCATTATTCTGACATTGCTATTAAAATAATGATTTATTCCCCAATGAAGAACCTTACCATCAGTTCCGGTAAGTGATAATTCATCTTGAGCAAAATTTAGACCTTCAAACATAAGTTTTACGGCCGTACAACCTGTTGGAGACTTACATTTAACTCCACTTATCCCACCTTTTTTATTATTTATTTTTACATTAGCACCACCTTGAACAAAATAATGAACAAATGCAGAGTATCCGTTAGCTGTAAAGTCGTCAAATTGCTTTTGGCCCATATCAGAATTGTTGGCAACTCTTGATGCACGAACATAATAATATTCAGCAGCAGCAAATAGCGGTCCATTTGTATATGCTATTTGAGGACCACCATATGAATAATCTTCAATATCAGCAAGAGCGCCATCTTGTATTTTTTCACCAAGGGTATGAACTCCGTTTGCTCTTGCCTCAACATCTCTTGCATTACCATCAGACAAATTTTCATATGTCCAAGACCCACCAATTAATAAACTGTGTTTTTTCCCAAGGGTTTGAGTGTAATGCGCTGCCACCGATGCCACCCACCTATCTTCAACAGTATCAGAGTCCTCTTGTTCTTGTCTCCAGGCTCCTTCAGCACCAGCACCGAGAGTTGCTTTCAAGTGAAATGGTTTTCCAAAAGCACCCGCAGTATCATAATGTATACCCCATCTGTGTGCCAGGTTTGCCGCCTCATTATACATTGGTCTTTCCATAAAAAGTAAGCTATTAGAACTTGTATTTTCCCACATTCCACCAGCTGACTTTACATTCCCAATACTAATTTTACCGATTCCCTTAATACCTTTGTAGATAAGGGCGTCTTTAACATCAACACCTTTAGCACCAGTACTATTGGTGTTATCTGCAACTGTTTCTGCAAAATCAGGTTGAAAAGCAAATCCCCATCCATCACCTATTTTTCCTTTAATTGAAAAACGAGCTCTTCTAAACTCATTACCATAAGTTCCGATTGAATCAGCTCTACTTGGATTGCTTAAAACATCATTCCCTCCTAAAATTGCAGAAAAATCGGCCATTAATCTTCCTTTGATTTGAAACTCATATTTCCCATCGTTACTTTTAATACTCAAGCCCTTACCTTTATTGAAATAAGCCTTACTTTTTTCTTTAGACATTTCTTGCTTAAGCTCAAGCACTGCATTCTGTAATGCATCGATTTGAGCT
>CACBWF010000014.1 GCA_902542925.1 uncultured Alphaproteobacteria bacterium | reverse complement strand
ATTTTATTCTCAACAATAGTTTTTTCTAAAATATTTTTGGTTACAAGACCAGATGTAGGTTCAACATCACAAAATATAATTTTAAAATTCAGCATTTTAGCTACATTTGCAGCAGCAGCAAAAGTTATCGAAGGAATTATAATTTTTGTTCCTTTTGGAAGATTTAAAGATAGGCAAGCTAGATAAAGCGCTACAGAGCCATTTGAACAAACAACGGCATATTTTGAACCTACATAGTTTGATAGTTTATTCTCAAATTTTTTTACTTCGGGACCAGTAGTTAGAAAATCACTTTTAAGTACCTTTTCAATACACTTAAGATCAGTATGATCAATACATTGCTTACTATAATGTAGAAATTTTTTTTTTTTTAACACATTTAAATATTATTATTTAATAAATTAAGAAGCTGGTTTTCATTCAACCATACTTCGTTACTATCACTTGAATATTTGAAGTTATCCTTAAGATCAAAATTTACAATACCTTTTTTAAAAATTGCTTTTTTTTTAAAATGCAATTTTGGAGGTAAAATAATATACCTATCTTTTAATTCAATTGTATATCTAGCGTCATCTTTTGAAATCATTGTTTCATGTAATTTCTCTCCTGGTCTAATACCAATAATTTCAAATGGTACATTAGGCGCAATGATTTTTGCTACCTCAGTTACTTTCATACTGGGTAACTTAGGAACAAAAATTTCTCCTCCTCTCATATCGTCAAGACACGAAATTACAAATTCAACACCTTGATTAATATTTACCCAGAATCTTGTCATTCTTTTGTCTGTGATTGGAATAGTCTTTGATTGTTTTTCATACAACTTTTTAAATAACGGAATTACACTTCCTCTGGAATTTACAACATTACCATATCTGCAAATAGAAAATATAGTTCCGTCTTTCCCAGAATAATTATTTGCAGCAATAAAAATCTTATCAGATGCTAACTTTGAAGCTCCATAAATATTTAAAGGATTAGATGCTTTATCAGTTGACAAAGCTACTACCCTATCAACACCGCAAAAAATACTAGCTTCAACAATATTTTGAGCTCCTACAACATTTGTTTTTATACATTCAAATGGATTATATTCTGCAAGCGGCACATGTTTAAGGGCCGCGGTATGGATTACAAAATCGACATCTTTAAATGCTATTTTAAGTCTTTGGACGTCCCTTACATCACCAAGGAAAAATCTCAATTTTTCACTTCCTAGAGATTTGAATTTTTTTTCCATTTCATACTGTTTGAATTCATCTCTTGATAATATAATTATTTTTTTAGGTTCAAAGTATTTCAGGAGTTTTAAAACGAAGGCTTGTCCAAAAGTTCCTGTACCACCAGTAATAAGTATTACCTTTTTTTTAAAGCTTATTTTTGACTTAAAATATTTATTTTTCATTACGTCCTAATCTCTTTTCCAATAAAAAAGCCCAATATTATTTCATACCAAATTATAACATATTTGATTTTAACTTAACTAAACATTTAGTTTTATTATATATACTATCAGATATTTTTATTATAGATTTGAATTAGTTTTTTTCAGGAAAGTAAGGAACTGATAACACATAAACATAGATTTCCAATCTCTTGAAAGTTTAAGACAATATTCTCTTTGAATTAAGTCTAATTTTTTTTTGTTAATATCATTGTGCAAAAACGGAGGTAAGATATCGCAATGTGGATAAAGTATATCATTTAAAACAAAGCCATAAGATTTTGCTTTATCTTTATATGTTAATGGATTTTCTGAAGCCACTTCAAAACTTCCCGAGAAACTATGTCCCTTTCTCTCTCTTATTGGAGTTGATATACTTTTTGTAAGTTTATTTAAAAGCTCATCTTTTTCTAAAATAGAGCTTAAGTCACAGTAACTGGATATAAGATTATTCCAAAAAATAATACTTTCATTATTTAATGCAAACATTTCATATAAATCGTTCTGATGATCAATTATTAAGATTCCATCAGGTTTTAAAATTCTTCTTGCATTTTTGTAAACAAAATCTTGAGCATCTTTTTTCAAATATCTTAAGTATCCAAGGCCAATTATAACGTCTAAAGAATCATCTTCGAGTTTAGATAAGTATTTTTCATTTTCAATATGAAAACTTTCTGGTTTTTGACTCAAGTTCAAAGCTTCTTCCCTAGCCGATGAAATGGATTCCTTAGATATATCAAATGCATTAACATTGTAACCTTTTTCTGTAAGAACATGCGTAACAAAACCATAGCCACATGCCATTTCAAGAATATTTGACCCTTTTTTTACTTTTTTATTTATAAAATCGCATGTTAAAAATGCTCTGTTAATTATCCTTGCGGAGGTAATTAAATTAACTCTTTCTCCATCTAACATTTTGAGAAGATCTTTTACAATATTTAAACGTTGACTAATTGCATCTTCACGAGTCCACCATTTATTATCAAAGTGCGACGCAGTTTCTGAAAGTGAAGCAACTTGTTCATTAGTTTTTTTTATTGTCAAAATTATTCTCCTTTTACTTCTTTAATCATAGAAATTGAATTTTAGTAGATTTTAATTATATAACTGAGGGCTGAAAATAAAGCAATCTATTTTTAGTCTTTAAAATATTTTAAAATAGTTTAATTTTTTTGTACTTTAATAATCTTAAAATTTGAAAAAATTACTTCAGGTTGATATTCTTTTAATTTTGATTCAGAGAAGATTTTACTAGAAGGTGGTTAAATGCAAGAAGTAAAAAAGAATTGATATTAATATTTATTTTGTGTCTATAAATTTAAGGATGGTTAAGTCAAAGAAAGTCATTGCTATAACAGGTGCCTCAGGATATGTAGGGAGAAATTTGATTAAATTTTGTATTCAAAATAATGTACATGTAAAAGCTTATTGCAGAGACATAAATAAATTAAAACATTTTAATTCTAATCTTTTGACTGTTTATAAATATAAACTTGGCGAATCATTAAACCATGTATCAAACGTAAATACACTTATACATCTCGCACACCAAAGATTTACAGGTGCTAGAAATAGAAATAAAGAAGATATAAATAAGGTCGGAGCCATAAAAATATTAGAAGATGTGAAAAAATATAAAATTAAAAATGTATTATATCTTTCTAGTATTATTGCACACGATAAAACATTATCTGAGTATGGAAAAAGTAAATTTAATTGCGAAAATTTATTTAGAAAATTTAATCATAATATAATTAAAGTAAGTATGGTTTTTGGGGGAGAACCATATGGGTTCTATCATAAATTATTGAATGACATTTCAAATATCAAATTCATGCCAATTATTTTTCCTAATATGCCTATTGACCCTGTTCATATTGAAGATTTGTGCAAATTTATAATAAAGAATATCTTTGCTGAGTTACGTTATGAAAGTATAATATTATTTAAATCAAAAAGAAAAATTACTACTAAAATATTCTTCATTTTATTAGCAAAGAAACTTTTTAAAAAAGATATCATATGCCTAAATCTTCCTTCGAAGTTAATATTACAATTTTTTTTTGTTTTGAGCTTTTTTAATGGTTTTTTTAATAAAATATTTGAGAGAGTTGCTGGTCTTGCAAGTCATGAAATTAATTATAAAAAGAATATTATAAGAATTAATGAAAAAGATCTAAAGATTACAAATGCTTTTTTTTATAATATTAAATGAATACATTTGATATAATTATTATTGGAAGTGGACCAGCTGGAGTATCAGCAGCTTGGCCATTTGTTAAATCAAATAAAAAGGTTCTAATGCTCGACGTAGGGTTTGGGACAAAAAATAAAAAAAAAATTAGAATTAAAAAAGATTCAAGCCCGAAAATTTCTGCGAAAGAATTCTCATATGTATTTAGAGATTTCAACGAATTTTACAAAATTAAAACAAACAATTTTTCAGCAAACGGATCGCTTGCAAAAGGTGGTCTGTCTAATGCTTGGTCAGCTCTCACAAGTACCTTTTCAGATGAA
Source organism: uncultured Alphaproteobacteria bacterium (assembly GCA_902542925.1). Classification (GTDB taxonomy): domain Bacteria; phylum Pseudomonadota; class Alphaproteobacteria; order Methylaequorales; family Methylaequoraceae; genus CACBWF01. Next base: position 18,987 of record CACBWF010000014.1, on the reverse strand, counting down.
GAATTTTCTAGTTATCCTTTCTCTAGAGAAAAATTACTAACTCATTATATTTCAATTGGTAAAAGAATAGGAATAAGTGGTGTAAAGGCTGGGAACTTATCACCATGGATTGGTGATGAATATGTTACACAACGAAGCTTGCCAATTCATCCTTTAACAAAATTATTATTGAACAAATATGAATCATCGAAATTGAAATTTTCAGATTTTGAATTTAAATTAGGTAAGCATAATCAAGCAATCTTGAGTGAACAATTAAATGACAGAATGCCTTTTGATCCAAAAAAAATTTCTGGATTTAAAGACCTTGGGGATTCTGTATATAATGCAGCCGATGAATTAAAAAATCTTATGAAAAATAAAAATTTTAATTATCTTTCAGATTATTTTGTTAATGACGTCTATGAAGACGAAAATAAAACTGGTGTTAAAGCTTTAAATATTAAAAATGAAAGAAAAAAAAAATTTCATTCAAAGTTTCTTATTCTTGCTGCAGGAACATTAGGCTCAACCAAGCTAGCGATACAAGCTACAAACAATTATAACAAATATTTTAAAATACAAAATACTCCGATGTTTCCTTTTGTCCTTCTATTCCCCACTCAAAATAATAGATCAAAAAAATACAGTGTATTTTCTTTTTGGCATTTGTCATATTATTTGCAACTTCATGAACTAAAAGCTAACCAGAGAATATTTGGTCATTTAATGCCTACTGATGGAATATCTTCTCAAGAATTAATAAAACGTATAAAACTTCCTAGACCTATTAGTAGTATTATAGGCAATTTTGTTTGGCCAAAATTATTACTCGGTACGTGCGTTTTCCCAGGTATATTTTCAAACAATAGAATGATTCTAAAAAGTAATGATGAGTTAGAAATAATCGGAGATGTTTCTGGAGATCTAGATATTTTTATTAAAAAAACGAAATCTATTTTAACAAAAATATTTAGAAAATTTGGGGCTTATCTATTTGTTCAAAATTTAAAGATTACTCCAGGTGAAGACTTTCATCTTGCATGTACTTTACCAATGAAAAAGAATCCTAAATTAATGGAAACCGATCAAAACGGACGCCTTTATGGTAAAAGAAAAATATATGTAGTTGATGGTTCAGTTTTATCCTACTTGCCTGCTAAAAGTCATACTTTTACAATTATGGCAAATTCAGAAAGAATTAGTAAAGTAATTCTTAAACGTTTATGATAATTTGATAATTACTGCATGTCCGTTTAAGTTATGAATGACAATTCTATCTTCATTTATAAATTCCTCATTTACAAATTTAGTTATTCCGTTAGTTAGCAGACCACCATAATCATCAAAAATTACAATTCCACCTTTTACCATTCTTGACCAAACCCAATTAAAAACATCTTTACCTGATTGGTATATATCAACATCAATATGGCAAAATCTAAATTTTAATTTACTTATTTTTCTACCAGTCTCATCTGGGAATATTCCCTTTAATATGTGAGTGTTATCTAGATCCATTTTTTTAGAGAGTTTTTTAATAGTTTCAACAGATGTATCAGCATGTTCACCGCCAGAGTATGTTGCATCTTTCGATCCACTCTTAACTAGTCCAAAAAATGTATCTGCAATAAATACAGTATTTTTAATACCTTCAACTTTACATTTTTTTGCAATCAGGCATGCACTTCCTCCTCTCCATGCTCCTACTTCAAGTATATGACCCTCCTTATTTTTAATCTGTTCAATAACACTCCAAAGCGCATATAATTTATAGATATCTAAAAAGGTATTATATTTAACAATTTCATACGTTTTATTGAAAAGCTCGTCATTTATCCATGGGCTATAAAAATTTTCAGGAATCTGAATTGAGTATTTTTTTTTATCGGACTTTACACCAAAAAATAATGAAAGTCCTTTGAATAGTATTTTTTCGATTGTCCTTAATACTTTTTTTGCAAAAAGAAGTTTTTTTATATTGGTATTTTTAGTCATTTAAGACATTTCTTTTTAAATTTTGTTTAATATATAACAGTTTTTAGTATAAATATGAAAAGCTATAAATAAAATTCTAAAATACAAACAACTAACTAGATTCAATTTTGTATGACTTCCAAACCAATGTTTAGTTTAGTTATTCCTTGTTTTAACGAAGAAGGTAATATAGAAAAACTAATTCACAGATGTAAAAGTATTTTTCCTGAAAAAGACTTTGAGATAATTTTTGTAGAAAATGGCTCAACAGATAATTCATTGGATCTTTTTGAAAAAAAATTAAGAAATATTCCAAACTTTAAATTACTCAAAATAAAAAAGAATCTTGGTATAGGAAATGGAATTCATGAGGGATTGAAGGCATCAAAAGGTAGTATTATTGGTTGGACTCATGGAGATCTTCAGGCTGATCCTCTTGACGCAAGAAAAGCATTTAATTTATCAAAGTCATTAGAAGGAAATTTTCTAATCAAAGGTAAAAGATTGTCTAAAAATAGAAGTATAATTGAACTTTTTTTTACTTATGGTCTAGCTTTATTTGAAAGTATTCTATTTTGCAAAAAATTTTGGGAGGTAAATGCTCAGCCAAATATATTTAATAAAGAATTTTTCAATTTATGGAAGAATCCACCTAATGATTATAATATTGATATTTTTTGTTTTGCGACTGCTCTTATGAATGAAGTAAAAATTAAAAGATTTAATGTCATTTTTAGAGAAAGATTTTCTGGACACTCTAAATGGAATAAAAATATTTTAGTTAGACTTATCTTTATATCCAAAACAATTATCTACAGTATTAAGTTAAGATTTAAAAAAAATGATAATAATAAAACATAGACAAAATACTATTAAACAACTTAAAGAATTAGATATAGAATATGGAGCCGAAATAGACATTCGTTCTTATAAGAATAAAATTGTTCTTAGTCATGATCCTTTTAAAGAATCATGTAAACTAATTGACTGGCTTAAAGAGTTTAGACATAGGTTTATTATATTTAACATTAAAGAAGAAGGCTTAGAATTTGAAACTTTTAAATTAATAAAACAATTTAGAATTAAGGATTTCTTTTTTCTTGACCAATCTTTCTCATTTTATATCAGAAATCTAGAAAGATTTGGTAAAAATTCTTCTATAAGAATATCTGAGTTTGAAACAATAGATAGAGCAGTTATGCTTGGAAAATATACCAAATGGTTATGGATTGATCACTTTAATAAATTCCCACTTTCAAAAAAAGAAATAATAAAGCTAAATTCGTTAGGTTTTAAATTTTGTATAGTCTCACCAGAATTAATAAGTAGGTCTAATTTATCAAAAAAGATTTATTTGATTAAAAATGCATTTAGAAATGCTAAAACTTCTATTGACGCGGTTTGTACTAAGAATGAAAAACTTTGGGAAGAATGATTTACTTAAATTTTTCATACCAAAAAGTGAATTCCTTATATTCATTTATAGTACCCAAGTGGATATAGTTTTCTAATTTCACAGCTTTTATCATTGTCTTTTTCTTTAATATATATTTGATAAAATGATCTATTAAAATTTCATTTTTATTATTATTCCTAATTTTAGAGACCTTTTTAAATATCAGGCCATCTTTAAACCAAAAAAAACCGGCTAATCCTAAATCATTTTTTTTTTTCTTAATTTTTATATTGATTGATACTATTTCATTTTTCTTATTAAAGCTTACATAAGTATGAGAATTAGAACTATATTTTTGAACTAATGATGGTTTAAAAACAAAAATTATTACACTAGTTTCTTTTTTTTTACTTAATTTATTAAACAAACTTTTATTAAAAAAACCAAACGCATCACATGAAATAAGAAAAAAATTTTTCTTTTTTTGAAGATTACTTTTTGATTCTTTAATTGTTTCAATTTGTGAATTAGTAGATCTTTGTAAAAAAATTGGGTCAATCTTATCAAATATACTTTGTTTTATTCTGTATAAATCTTTTGTTAAAATAATAGACTTTTTCTTGTGTGGAAAAAAATTTGCGACAAATTTGAACATTGGGAGATTAAGAACATTTATAAAAGCTTTATATCCTTTTTTTAGATTTTGCATTCTTGTACTTTTCCCCCCCATACATATTACAACCTCGTTATTATCTTTTTGATCGATTTTGTTTTCTTTGATTTTTTTTATTTTTTTGCTCCAACCTATATAATCTTCTAATTGTTCAGGTACGCCCCAATGGATATAATATTCAAGTTTTTCAATCAAAATTTTTTTTTCTTTTTTTATCAATTCATTAAAAATTAAAGATGGGAAATACTCTTTAGATACTCTAATATTTTTTTTTATTAAACTCGTTATTCCTGAAATCATTTGATTTCCACTTTTAAAATAGAAAACTCCTATTGATAAATGCTCATCTAACCAATTTTGTGTGAAAGATTCTTTCTCTTTAATTTTTAAAAGAATGTTCTTTTGAGTTTTACAGTAAGCTGAAAAATTATTAATAAGTTTGTGAGGATGAAACCCTTTATGAGTAAACACAATTCCATCAGAATTTAATTTCTTTGAAATTTTAGAAAAATCCCAGCTCCAGTCTATGTCGCAATACGACACAAAAAATCTTTCATCCAAAGGAAGTTTATGTGATGCTTTATATATTGAGTAAGCAGGTCCTAATTTATGAGATTTAATATAAATTACTTCAATATTTTTCTGTTTTAGATACTTTTTTTGATTCTCGTTAATTAACAGTTTACAAGTTATAACCCAGATTTTTACCTCCAAAGGAAATTTTTCGGTTACATACTCAAACATAAATTTATTGTTTATTTTTATAAAAGGCTTGAAGTCTATATAGTTTTCTTTTTTGAACCTTTCTCCTTTCCCCGCCATTGGAATTATCAAATTTAATTTTTTAGACAACCTCATTTTCGCAGATTTTTTTTACGTTTCTTATTTTTGATAATATTTTTTCAGGAGAATTATCTTTAACTATTGACCATCCAGACAATATATCCGCACCAGATTCAAGACACATTCCAATATTCTCATTGTTTAATCCTCCATCAACTTCGATGATAAGAGGTTTTTTAATACTTTGAAAATAATTCTTTAGAATCTTAATTTTACTAAATACGTTATTATTAAAGATTTGCCCCCCATACCCAACAACTACTCCCATGATAACTATCCAGTCAATTTTATTCTTTTTTATTAACTCAAATAATTTTTCATCAATTGCTCTTGAGGTTTCTACAACAATACCGGGCTTCACATTTCTTTTTTTTATCAAATTAATAGCAATTTCTAAATCATTCATGCTTTTAAATGATCTTTCATGTAAAGCAATCCTATCACATCCAGCCTTACAATATTTATCGATATAACTAGACTTATTTCTATTAATCATGTGAGGATTTTTAACCATTAAATGACAATGAATCTTTATATTTTTAAAATTCTTCTTCAAAAAGGAAACCTTATCAAGCGCATTTATCTTTCTAGTAATGAAATCTCCGTCCCCAACATCAATATGAAAATATTTTATGCCTTCTTTATAAATCATCTTGACAATTTTTTTATAAAAATTATCAAAGGTAACTTCAATCATTGATGCAGAAAAAAAAGATCTATTTCTTTTTTGTATTGAATTATAATTACTCACATTTTCATCAAGTTTTTTTTGTATTGAGTTTATAATTTCAACTACTTGAGCTCTATCGTATTTGTATGGCTTATATTTGAAATAAGAAATGTCATGACTAGTCAATTTTGGAGAAGATATATTTTTCTGAATTGAATCACAATGAGCTTTTAGTTTTGAGATAATATTTTCTCTTGATTTTTTATTTAAAATTTCCATTTCATCTCGAATTAGGTATAAAGATTTCTTCTTTTCAAATCTTGACTTTTCTATTATTTGTTTCAATTCAATTGGCAAGCTGTTTAGAAGGGTGTGTAATAAATCACCAGCAACATTAACCTTATGACAACCAGAAGTTGATTTTCTTAAGTAATCTGAATGAGTATTGGTTGTTCCATGTAATACAGCTGAAATAAAATTAAACCTTTGGATTTTTTTTTTCCAATTATTTGATAATTCAACTTTTGGGGGACTTTTATCTTTACCATGATGGGTAGTACCTAAATTTCCAATAAATAAAATTGGTCTTTTTGAAATTTCAAATATTTTTTTTCTTTCAACAAATTTTTGAAATGTTTGAACAAATGATAAAAAGTTTTCAGGAGTAGGAATTATTGCACTATTGTCATTCTCCGAATAATTAAGTTCTCCTGCACAAATTTCTTTATCATGGATGTAATACTTTTCTGAAGAAATTGAATCTAGCAATGTTAAAGCATAATTAATAACTGGTTCATATGCTTTTCTAAACAAATTTTCTTTATTTTGTTTAATCTTGAATTTTTTTGAACCATCAAGCACATAATGTGTAACTAAATCGCTATTAATTGCGTCAGTAAGGAATCTTTTTGCTCTTCCCAATGGAATATCGTTTTCTACATTTACATGATCTAGTCCCACTCCATAAAGAAAACTATAATGTCCAGTTTCTAAGAAATATTCTTTTGCAGCGTTAGTTGCAGAATAAATAAAATCATTAACGCCATATTTAGGGAACAAATATCCATGAGTTACTTGACCATTATAGATTTCTTTTTGACCAACAGCATTCAACGATGCTTGAAGTACAATTGGGGTTTTATTTTCGAAAGAACTGGATAGATAAGCCAAACAGTCAAGAGAGCTTTTATTTATATCATAGATATTAGCTCCAAGTATAGCTGAATTTTCTCCTCTCAAATTCAACCACAAATAAACTTCAGAAAGTATACTTGGTTGTATCTCTAACGTCTCAGCGTAATTAACATATTTTTTTTTTGTTTTGTAACAAGTATTCCAATATCTGGATATATTAACTTTTAGATTAGGGAATTTCTCAATAATAAATTGACTAATTTTTTTTCTCATTAGTCTATTTCTAGAATTTAACATTTTTTGAATTTGAATACTTATTTCATAAAAATTTTTTGATTGTATATTTTTTTTTTCATATATTCTTTCATCAAAATATGAAAAATCCTTGCAGTATTTCTTTACAAAATTCTTTACATACAATCGATCTTTCTTAATAATTTTGTCGTAAGCATTCTCGGACTTTTTAATGAATTCTTTATTAAGAAAAGAAACATCTAAATCATTTGAGAATAATTTAAATTTATTTTTTAATTTTAAATCATCAACCTTTATTGCAATTACATAATTTCCTATATTCACACAATTAAACCCAACTCTGTGTAATATTTTTTTAAAAAATGATAATTCTATGAATGTAGAAAATCTTCTTATTAAAATTCCTCCAAACTTATTTAAATTTTCTATACATGCAATAGAGGAAATATTTTCTTCCTCATGATCGGTTAAAACTAAATTATAAATTTCGTTTTTTAAAAAAGAAGGAATTAAAAATGTCGCAGGAGAAAATACTGATATTTTGTTATTTTTTTGCTGAGTTTTTTCAACTAAAAATGTTAATTTCAGTTTCTCATAATTTATATTTTTGCCTAAATCTCTGTATAACCTTATATTAGTCGAACCGTTGTCCCAGATAATATTGAATGAAATTTCATTATTTTTAACTTCAATAAGTAACTGGATAGATTTTCTTGTTTTTTTGAAATATATGTTTATACCAAAAGTTATTGGCAATTTTCTTTTATAAATATTATAAATTGCATTAGTATGTATCAGTTCAAATTTCGCTAATTTACCATAACTAATGTTGAGTTTTTCAATTATTTTTTTTGTTTGGTCTGTTAGATCACAATCTATTTGGTCAATACTTGTTGTTAAGTATTCGTATATTTTTTTATCTAGCTTAAAAAAAACTTTGATTGATCTTGAAATTAAATCTCTATAAATCTTACTTTCTAATGATCTGGAAAAAGTTGTATCAATACATTCTTTAATTGTTGAGGGTTTTTCAACTTTTTCATATATGGATTTCTCTTCACTCATCCATCTAAAAAGATATTCAGTTTTTTTAAATAATGGTTTTTTGAAATTACTATTATCTATAATAATGTCAGCACCAAACAAAAATCTAGAAAGATGGTTTTTGAATGATGGTAAATCAATTCTCTGAAAATAATCTTCTACATCATCACTTTTTCTGTAATCTTTGACTCTATTCTTTTTTCTCTTTATTAACTCTTTCGAGTTTCCCATTAGTAAAATATTTAAATCGATATATCGTGCCAGTTTTGACTCTAGTGTATAATGTCCTTCTAAGATTATTATCATGCCTGGATGAAAAGATAGAATTTCTTTTCCGATTGTCTTGCCGTCTTTTTCTCTTGCATAAAGGTTTTTAAGCGCTACTCTTTTTTTTTTATTTCTAAAGTCTAACTTTTTAATTTCTTTTAGAAACTCTTCAACATTATTTAACCTCATATGAAGGCTTGCTTCATAAGGCATTTCTTTGGAATGTTTTTTTAGACTTTTTAAGTCTTTAAGTCTTGATTTTCTATTAATTAGTGTCCAATCTAAGCGATATACAAAGCATTTTTTTCTTTTTGAAACTAGATCTCTAATCTGATTTGCAAGAATTGTTTTTCCGGATGCTGTAGGCCCGTCTATGCCAATTAAAATAGTCTTGTTATTTTTGGTTATTATTTTTTTTAGATGTGTGTCAAAAATATTTTTTGATAAAGAAACATCAATCATTCTAATTAACTATAAATTATATTAATTTAAATAAAGCAATTTGTAATATATAATTCTTCATCTTCAAAAGCAACGAAACTAAATCATTGTTTTTAATCTTTTAAACAAGAAAAACTAAAGAAAAAAGAAGATATTTATATTACTGAGGAAGGTAAAAAAAAAATATATATATATATATATATTTTATTTAATAGGGTAATTAATCATTTAAAATATATTTGAGATATATGTTAAATTTATTGAAAGTAGTTTTTTTAAAAATAAAAAAAGAAGACCTTGTTTTCCAATATTTTAAATATCTGATTATAGGAATAATTTCAAATATTTATAGTTTTATCATATTTAAAATGATATCTTTTCTGGGGTTTCCAATTAATATTTCATCAAGTTTAGGAATGTTGGTTGGTATTTTAAATACTTATATTTTAAGTAGGATATATTTAAAAAAAGTAATAGTACCTCATTCAAATAAAAGACTTTTTTTTTTTTCAATTTACTACGCAATCGCAATTCTTATTACAAGTCAAGCAATTGAAATTTTGGGATCTTATAAATTTCTAAGTTATAATTTAGCATGGCTATATTGCAATATCATAGCTTCAATTTTAAATTTTGTATTTCTTAATTTTATAACACTTGCAACAAAGCAATGATTTTTTTTGTTTTAGAAAACTAAGTAAATATTAACGTTAAGATAAAAAAAAATTTTTAGGTTAAAATCAATCATTTTCTTTATTAAAATTAACTTAATTTTCTTTGGTTTTTGTGGTTCCGACAACCATTAAAACTGTTAGACTTGGTAATATCAAAAGTAAAGAATATGTATTTGTGATATCTGTTCCAAGTATTGCTACAAGAAAATATAAAACTGTAATGAATAAAAATTGGTTGGTGTAGGGAAACTTGTTACTTGTTAGATAGAGATAGTAAAATATAATAAGATGACTAAACAAAAATAAAACAAAAAAAACTATATCATTTAATCTTGGACCCTTTAAAAAAAAACTTTCTCTAATTGGTACATAATTATCAACATTGTAAAAATTTAAATTTGATGCTAGATCTAAGTTTACACAGATTATAATAGAAATTGCAATTACGGGCATTATGTAAGATAAAATATTTCTATGATTAAAAATTATGTAAACTAAACTAAGTGCTAAGCCAGATTCCCTATTTACAACTGAGAAAAAAAGTGGAATTAGAAATAGTAAGAATTTTTTCTTTAATGAAAGATAAATTCCAATACTTAAAAAAAACATTTCAGGAATTGTGTATATTGACTGAATTCCATTTGTTAAAACCAAATTAAAAAAAGAAAAAAAAATCAAACCACTTAAAATTAAATTTTTAGATAAATATTTTCTTTTCAAATTTGAAATAGTCAAAAAAATAAAAATAAAAGTACCAAAAATATAACATGTTTGGACTACCGTATAGATTGTTAGATAAGCACCATTTGAAAACCCTATCAAAAATTCATAAATCTTGGCTTCCAAGTTTCTATAGAACCATCTTAGTTTATGTCTAGCCTCTCCTCCCTCAAAACCATCTAAGGTTCTATGTTTAAGCAAACTCTTTGATGGGTTAAAAATCAAATCATTATAAAATTTATTTTTTATATCCGTGAGACTTTGATTTGGGTTTTGATTACTTTTCTGAGATTCAAGAGCTAATATCTTCTCATTATTAAGTGTTTTTAGATAATAGTCATTGCTAATCTGATTAGCCCGAAAAAAAATTACAAAAAAAAAAAATATCAATAAGAGAAGGTTTGAATAATTATTATATCTTAAAAAATCTAGCATCTAAAATTATTAATTTTTAATCAAGTAACTACTATTGGTTGCGGGGGTAGGATTTGAACCTACGACCTTCAGGTTATGAGCCTGACGAGCTACCAGACTGCTCCACCCCGCGTCAATTACACTGTGTTTTTAGGGCCTGGCAGCGACCTACTCTCCCGCACCTTAAGATGAAGTACCATCGGCGCTGAGGGTTTTCACGGCCGAGTTCGGAATGGAATCGGGTGTTCTCCCCTCGCCATAACCACCAGACCATAAAAACACAGTTAAGTTATGTAAAAAAAGTTTGAGATGTTCTAATAAAGTTCGATCGAGTTATTAGTACTAGTTAGCTACATATGTCACCATACTTCAACATCTAGCCTATCAACGTGGTAGTCTTCCACGACTCTCATGGGATACCTAGTTTTGAGGGAGGCTTCCCGCTTAGATGCTTTCAGCGGTTATCCCTTCCATACTTAGCTACCCGGCGATGCGACTGGCGTCACAACCGGTACACCAGAGGTATGTCCATCCCGGTCCTCTCGTACTAGGGACAGCTCCTCTCAAGTATCCAACACCCATGGCAGATAGGGACCGAACTGTCTCACGACGTTCTAAACCCAGCTCACGTACCACTTTAAATGGCGAACAGCCATACCCTTGGGACCTGCTCCAGCCCCAGGATGTGATGAGCCGACATCGAGGTGCCAAACACTGCCGTCGATATGGACTCTTGGGCAGTATCAGCCTGTTATCCCCGGCGTACCTTTTATCCGTTGAGCGATGGCCCTTCCACTCAGAACCACCGGATCACTATGACCGACTTTCGTCTCTGCTCGACTTGTCAGTCTCGCAGTCAGGCAGGCTTATGCCATTACACTCTACAACCGATTTCCAACCGGTTTGAGCCTACCTTCGCGCGCCTCCGTTACTCTTTGGGAGGCGACCGCCCCAGTCAAACTACCCACCACGCAGGGTCCCAATTCCGGGTTCACGGAATATGGTTAGATACCAGCAAATTACAGGGTGGTATTTCAAGGATGACTCCACAAAAGCTGGCGCTTTTGCTTCAAAGTCTCCCACCTATCCTACACAGTAATTTGTTAGTACCACTACGAAGCTATAGTAAAGGTGCACGGGGTCTTTCCGTCTAACCACGGGTACTCCGCATCTTCACGGAGAGTTCAATTTCGCTGAGTCAATGTTGGAGACAGTGGGGAAGTCGTTACGCCATTCATGCGGGTCGGAACTTACCCGACAAGGAATTTCGCTACCTTAGGACCGTTATAGTTACGGCCGCCGTTTACCGGGGCTTCAGTTTGATGCTCTCACATCTCTCTTTAACCTTCCGGCACCGGGCAGGCGTCAGACCCTATACTTCGTCTTAAAGACTTTGCAGAGCCCTGTGTTTTTAGTAAACAGTCGCTACCCCCTGGTTTGTGCCCCTTGTTATTGGTTGCCCAATGACAAGGCTCTCTTATCCCGAAGTTACGAGAGTAATTTGCCGAGTTCCTTCAACATCGTTCTCTCAAACGCCTTGGTATTCTCTACCTATCCACCTGTGTCGGTTTGGGGTACGGTCTATATGCTAGAGCTATTTCCTGGAACATCATTAATGCATCTTCAATCCAATAAGAAAATACATATTCAAACATTCGTCACTTCTAGCAGGCCCAGAAATATTAATCTGGTTCCCATCGACTACGGCTCTCGCCCTCGCCTTAGGGGCCGGCTTACCCTGCGTGGATTAACCTTGCGCAGGAACCCTTGGATATTCGGCGATAGTGTTTCTCACACTATTAACCGCTACTCATGTCAGCATTCTCACTTCCGATACCTCCATCACGTCTGACAACGTAACTTCAACGGCTTACGGAACGCTCCGCTACCACACTTAAAAAAGTGTCCACAGTTTCGGTGTATAACTTTAGCCCCGGTACATCTTCGGTGCGGAAAGACTTAATTAGACCAGTGAGCTGTTACGCTTTCTTTAAAGGAATGGCTGCTTCTAAGCCAACCTCCTGGTTGTATTGGACTTTCTACTCCCTTTCCCACTTAGTTATAACTTAGGGACCTTAACTGGTGGTCTGGGCTGTTTCCCTTTCGACTATGGACCTTAGCACCCATAGTCTGTCTGCTGTGCAGTGTTAGTTGGTATTCGGAGTTTGGTTAGAGTTGGTAAGGATCGCTCCCCCCTTCTCTATCCAGTGCTCTACCCCCAACTACGTTCACACAACGCACTACCTAAATAGTTTTCGCGGAGAACCAGCTATATCCGAGTTTGCTTGGCCTTTCACCCCTAGCCACAGATCATCCCCGCATTTTTCAACATACGTGGGTTCGGTCCTCCAGCAAGTTTTACCTTACCTTCAACCTGTCCATAGCTAGATCACTCGGTTTCGGGTCTAATCCCATGTACTAAATCGCTCTATTAAAACTCGCTTTCGCTTCGTCTACACCTAACGGCTTAAACTTGCACATAAAATTAAGTCGCTGACCCATTATACAAAAGGTACGCAGTCACCTCTCAAGGAGGCTCCTACTGATTGTAGGCATTTAGTTTCAGATACTATTTCATTCCCCTACTTGGGGTGCTTTTCACCTTTCCCTCACGGTACTAGTTCACTATCGGTCACTGAGGAGTACTTAGGCTTGGAGGGTGGTCCCCCCATGTTCAAACAGGATTTCACGTGTCCCGCCTTACTCAAGAGTTTAAATTTATTTTACCCATACGGGGCTATCACCCACTATGGCTTAGCTTTCCAGCTAATTTTGGTTGTAAAACTTAAACTACTGGCCTAATCCGCTTTCGCTCGCCACTACTAACGGAGTCTCGGTTGATGTCCTTTCCTCTAGCTACTAAGATGTTTCAATTCGCTAGGTTTGCTTTATATAGCTATTTATTCACTATATAATGACTCTGATGAGTCGGGTTTTCCCATTCGGAAATCTTCGGATCAAAACTTGCTCGCAATTCCCCGAAGCTTATCGCAACGTGCTACGTCCTTCATCGCCTCTCAATGCCAAGGCATCCACTAAACGCCCTTATTATACTTTATTGAACTCTCAAACTTTTTTTACATAATCTTGTAAAAAAAATTATACGGATGTTTGTATAAAGTAAACAAACAACATTTAATTAAATTTAGTTAAATAACTTTTAAATATTTACATTTTCAAAAAACAAAACTTATTAAGTAAACTTATAATGGTTGGTGGAGGCAGACGGGATCGAACCGACGACCTGTTGCTTGCAAAGCAACCGCTCTCCCAACTGAGCTATGCCCCCATTAGTAGAAAATGGTGGGCCAGGGAGGACTTGAACCTCCGACCCCACGCTTATCAAGCGTGTGCTCTAACCAACTGAGCTACTAGCCCGGTGGAAAGTTTACAAAAATTAAGGGATATGTAGGTGGTGACTTCTATTCGTGAATTTTGAAAATAATCCAAAATTTCTCTTAGAAAGGAGGTGATCCAGCCACACCTTCCGGTACGGCTACCTTGTTACGACTTCACCCCAGTCGCTGACCTTACCGTGGCCGACTGCTTCCTTGCGGTTAGCTCATCATCTTTGGGTAAAACCAACTTCCATGGTGTGACGGGCGGTGTGTACAAGGCCCGGGAACGTATTCACCGCAGCATGCTGATCTACGATTACTAGCGATTCCAACTTCATGGACTCGAGTTGCAGAGTCCAATCCGAACTGAGACGGTTTTTTGAGATTAGCTAAAGCTTGCGCTCTCGCTGCTCGTTGTCACCGCCATTGTAGCACGTGTGTAGCCCAGGTCATAAGGGCCATGAGGACTTGACGTCATCCCCGCCTTCCTCCGGCTTATCACCGGCAGTTTCTCCAGAGTGCTCAGCATAACCTGGTAGCAACTGGAGACAAGGGTTGCGCTCGTTGCGGGACTTAACCCAACATCTCACGACACGAGCTGACGACAGCCATGCAGCACCTGTCACTGACCCAGCCGAACTGAAAGAAATTATTTCTAATAACTATAGTCAGGATGTCAAGACCTGGTAAGGTTCTTCGCGTTGCGTCGAATTAAACCACATGCTCCACCGCTTGTGCGGGCCCCCGTCAATTCCTTTGAGTTTTAATCTTGCGATCGTACTCCCCAGGCGGAGTGCTTAACGCGTTAACTGCACCACTTGAAGGTAACCTTCAAACGGCTAGCACTCATCGTTTACGGCGTGGACTACCAGGGTATCTAATCCTGTTTGCTACCCACGCTTTCGCGTCTCAGCGTCAGAAACGAGCCAGTTAGTCGCTTTCGCCACTGGTGTTCTTCCAAATATCTACGAATTTCACCTCTACACTTGGAATTCCACTAACCTCTCTCGATCTCTAGCATGATAGTATCAAAGGCAGTTCCTAAGTTAAGCTTAGGGATTTCACCTCTGACTTACCATACAGCCTACACGCCCTTTACGCCCAGTAATTCCGAACAACGCTAGCTCCCTCCGTATTACCGCGGCTGCTGGCACGGAGTTAGCCGGAGCTTCTTCTGAAGTTACAGTCATCATCTTCACTTCTGAAAGAGTTTTACAACCCTAAGGCCTTCTTCACTCACGCGGCATTGCTGGATCAGGGTTTCCCCCATTGTCCAATATTCCCCACTGCTGCCTCCCGTAGGAGTCTGGGCCGTGTCTCAGTCCCAGTGTGGCTGATCATCCTCTCAGACCAGCTATAGATAGAAGATTTGGTAGGCCATTACCCCACCAACAATCTAATCTAACGCGGGCTCATCTAAAAACGACCGAAGCCTTTGCCCCAAAGGGATTATGCGGTATTAGCTACCGTTTCCAGTAGTTATTCCCCATTTCTAGGTAGATTCCCACGCGTTACTCACCCGTTCGCTACTAAGGTACCCGAAGCAAGCCTCGGACCTTCGTTCAACTTGCATGTGTTAAGCATGCCGCCAGCGTTCGTTCTGAGCCAGGATCAAACTCTCAAGTTTGATAAAAGTTACAAATTGTAACTTGACCCAACACAACGAAATAGTTTAAGTAAATTACTTATATTAATTGATGTGTTGGTAGTAAATATGTCACCACCTACACATCCCTTAAATCATATTTAATTTTCAAATAGCGTTGCTCAATTTTAATAACATATTATACTGAGCGTGAATTTGTTATAAGCGCATATTATAAAATGTTCAACACTTTTTTAACAATAACTCAAAATTATTACATTTTTACCCTTATCTTGCAATTCTAATGCTTAAAATTATTAAAAAAAACCTAAATCTAATTATTTTGGTAGTCTTATTAAAAATATTTTCATCTTCGTTAAACGATTTTATTGCAACAAGCGATGAAATAAAAATTTCGATGGATAATAGATTAATAGAGACTGAGGATTTAACAAATCCTATAAAAGATTTTAATAATAATAAAAAATTCATACTAGTTAAAAGATCTCAAAATAAACCAAATATCGAAATCAAAGCAGAAAAAAGAGAAGTTAAAGTTGCTAAGTTTAGAAATCCTGAATTTACGTCTGATTATTTTGAGGATGAAACTATGATCGACTATAAATTAGTACCAGTATATGACAAAATTTTGTTTTCAGGGGTGCCAATTCCAGAATCGAAACCTCATCCAGTCCAGAAAATATCAACAAGGTTTGAAGTAATAAGCGTAAAAAATAAAAAAGAGCTCAAAAGTATTTTAAATGATAGAATTAAGTTCATTGTTAACTATCAAGAGCTTTTAGATTTGATTCTTAAAGAAATTAATTTCGAAGCAAGAAAAAATCTTAAATTTTTTTACTCAAACGAAGGATTTTATACTGAGACATTAGCCGAAGTATCTATTTTTAAGAATAAACTGTACGAGGTGAATGCGAAATTAAATGACTATGACAGATTTGTTAGTCAATATGTAGCGGCACAAACTGAAAGAAAAATTCTTAGAAATAAAGTTAGAGTTATAAATAGTATCCATTCTTCTCTTAAAGGTGAAGAAATTCCAAAAGAGATAGTAAAGGAATTTATTAATCAATTTAGTTTTAGTGTTGATTTTCAAAGAGATATTTCTGAAAATGATTTAATTGAAATATTATATGAAGCAAATTTCGTAGGTAATGACGAGATGGTTGGCGATCCTAAATTACTCTATGCATCTTTAGACATGAAAAAAAATCAAAAAATTGAACTTTTCAGGTATAAGATGAAGAACGGAAAGATTGATTACTTTGATTCCGATGGTAAGAGTATAAGAAAATCAATTATGCGAACTCCAATTAATGGTGCTAGGTTATCTTCGAGATTTGGATTAAGAAAACATCCAATTTTAGGTTTCAGTAAAATGCATAGAGGAGTAGATTTTGCTGCAAAACGAGGTACTCCAATTATGTCTGCAGGTGATGGTAAAGTATCATTTGCAGGAAGAAATGGATCTTATGGAAAATTTATTGAAATCAGACACTTGAATGGTTTTAGTACTAGGTATGGCCATTTACAAAAATTTGCTAAGAATTTAAAAAAGGGCAAAAATGTTAAACAAGGTGAAATTATTGGTTATGTTGGTAATACTGGTAGAAGCACAGGCCCACATCTTCATTATGAAGTTAAACATAAAAGAAGAATAATAAATCCCATGACACTAAAATTACCTTCTAAGGTTCAAGTTGACAGCAAGGAGATATCAAATTTTTATGCAAATATATCACTGACAAGAGATAGACTTGCCACAACACCAGTAAAATTTAAAAATAAGCTTGTTAACTATTAAAAGATGGT
Source organism: uncultured Alphaproteobacteria bacterium (assembly GCA_902542925.1). Lineage (GTDB taxonomy): Bacteria > Pseudomonadota > Alphaproteobacteria > Methylaequorales > Methylaequoraceae > CACBWF01. Next base: position 1,747 of record CACBWF010000014.1, on the reverse strand, counting down.
TAAAGGCTCGTTTACTGATGGAAGCAGAAGAGGTTGAACAGATCTTGTTGTTTATTGGAATGAAAAGTCTGCAACAATTCATCTGCACGAGAAAATGTAGACGATTTATCAGGTGTATCTTAATTATTTATAACATTAAAATTAATAAAATTGGTAGCTCTTAACGGTGAATTGAAATTGCAGTGTTTGGGCAGGCGAAGATAAACATGTAAAGTGATAGTTTAGTTACACAACTTATATTGTTGAGATAAATTTAAGTAGATGATATTTAATAAAGATTATTAAGTATTTCTATTGAGGATCAATGTTTGTGGCAAACGCCTTTAATGCCTCAACTCCATCTGAGGTCTTTTTATTTTTTGGATTCTCAGACTTTGTTGCCTCATTAGAGTAATTTTCTTCATCGGAAACTTTTTTTAGTCTTTTAAGCTTGGCATTAATCGCTCTTTCAGTCCTAGAGGGATTATTGTTATTTTTTGATAATTCAGTTCCGTCAGAATTATTTTCAGAACTGTTTTTTGTTACGTTATTATTTCTTATGCCATTAGAATTTATTACTCTCTGGTAATGTTCTGCATATTGATAATAACCCTCAGCTTTGATTTTATCTCCATTTGAATTAGCATCTTGTGCTAAAACCAAGTATTTTTCAAGAACTTGAAAAGCATTGCCCCGGGGTTTAACAGTTTTTGAAGAATCGAATGCGTTTCCTCTATTAAAACTTGCCCTTCTTTGGTTAGAACGATTTTTACGTTTAGTATTTAAATTTTTTCTTATATTCAATTTATTAAATTTTTAAATAAAGATTAAAGGAGAATATAAAAACTTATCATAAATCAGAGTTATATCAAACTTTTTTTTTTTTATGAAAAATTAGACATCTCTCCCTTCCTCCAAAATCATTAAAAGAACCGAATAAATTTAAATTTCTATCCTCGAAAATTTTTTTTACTTCTAATCCCTGATTGAATCCTATCTCAGTGCAAAAATAACCATTTGGTAATAAAAATGATAATAATTTTTTTGAAATTTGCTTATAACAGAATAACCCGTCTATACCTCCATTAAGAGCAATTTTTGGATCGTAATTTAGTTCTGCACCTAAATTTGAGATATCTTCCGATCTAACGTACGGTGGGTTTGCATAAATTATATCAAATCTCCCTTTAATATTTGAAAACCAATTGCTTTTCAAAATTTTAGTGTTGGATGTAACTCCGTGATTAATCAAATTTTTGCGTGCGATTTTATTTGCATTTTTGCAAATATCAACCCCGATAATAATAAAGTCATTCCTCAATTTTTTTAATTCACTAGCTATAGAAGACAAAACACATCCCGAACCTGAACCAAGCTCAAGAATTCTCAAATTTTTTTTTTCTTTCAATTTTTTGGATAATTTAAACACAACTTCTACAAGAAGTTCAGTATCTTGTCTTGGATCTAATGTATGTTTATTAATAAAATATTCCTTTGAGAAAAACTCTCTTTTACCTAAGATTCTTGACACTGGTTTATTGTTTATCAAAAGAAAAAATTTTTTTAAAAATTCTTTCTTTTTGAGAAAACTTATATTTATCTCAGGGTTAAGTAGTAGTTTCAATTTATCAATCCTTAAAATTTCTGATAGGAGATGATCTATCTGAGACCTAGAAATTGAAACATTTTTTGATTGCCTTACATCAAAACAATATTTTAATATTTCAGAGTAAGTTTTACCTAAATTATTGTGCATCTGCCAGCCTCT
>CACBWF010000013.1 GCA_902542925.1 uncultured Alphaproteobacteria bacterium | reverse complement strand
TTAATGACTGAATTGTCAGGTCTTGTATTTGCTTTGGAAATCAAACTGGATGATTTAATTTCTAGGAAACTAACATCATTATTTTCATCTTTTAAAAAATAGTTAAATATCAAATTGTTACTATCAATTAACGGTTTATCAGTAAATTTTATTTGTGGATTTTTATCAATATTTATTATAATTTTTTGAAATACTTTATCTCTAAAAACTATTTTATATTCTCCATCGATCAGTATCCCTTTAAAAGTTGTAGTATTTTCAAAATAATCAATTTTTTTTAAAAATTTTTTTCGAGAATTCTTCGTTAATTTTACATTTACGTTTTTTTCATCAGTGCCATAAACCTTTATTAAAATTTGACTATCTTTTTCTACTAACAAACTATTTATTACATCGTCAGATAATGAATTTTTTTCTAGGAATATAATTTCGTTTTTTGATTCTTTTGGTGGATATATCCAAATGTTAGTGCTTAAATTATTATTAGAGGTATATTCATTCTCAAAATTAAAAAAACTTTTTATTTCATATGAGTTTAAATTTTCTAACTCTACAAAAATAATTGTAATTAAAATAAAATTTAGTATTGTTATTTTCTTTAAAGGAAAAACAATGCCAAATAAATTTCTAAATTTAAAAATAAATTTTTGTTCAACACTTTTTTTGATTCTTCCTTTAAACTTTATCCAGATGTAGTCATGAGTTTGATTTTTTTTAGAAAAAGAGTTTGTAAAATACTCTTTGTCAAAATAAGAAAATAATTCATTATCTGAAAAATTTAGTTTTTCCTCAAGTTTTTTTTTAATTAAAAAAAAACTAACTTTAAATTTTTTTACTTTTACCAAATTAGTCAATAAAACTAAATTCAACAAAAAAAATATAACAATTAAGCTTAATCTTATATTAGTACTTTCTCCAAAAAATTTAAAATTAATGATTAGTAGTAATATAACTAAAGATAAAATATGAAATCTATTATTGTTTACAAAATTAATGACGGTATTCCAAAAAAATGAAAAATATAATAGGAAGCTTAATAAGAATAATCTTTCGTTTTTAAGCATATTTAAGATTTAAAAAAATCAGTATCATTAACTATTATTTCCTTAATTAATGGTCTACAATTATAATTTGATGACATACATGACCCATAGGCTCCTGCTGAACATAAAACAAGGTAATCTCCACTTTTAACCTCATTAAGATTCCTGTTATATCCAAATATATCACTTGATTCGCAGACTGGGCCAACAATATCGTAATTACTTCTTTTACTATTCAATTTTTTCATGGGGATTATATGATGATATGATTCATACAATGATGGTCTCATCAAATCATTCATACCAACATCAAGAATTAGGAAATTTTTTCCCAATCCTTTTTTTATTCTTATTACTTTTGAAATTATAAAACCAGCTGAGCCTACTATACTCCTCCCTGGTTCAAAAATAAGTTTTAAGTTCATTTTTCCAAATTCTTTTTTAATAATGCTGGAGTATTTCTTTAATGAGATCACTTGATTTTCAAGATAATTTATCCCTATTCCTCCGCCAAGGTCTAAATTTTTAATATTAATATTGTTTTTTTCTAGTCTTGAAATTAGTTTTTTAATTTTATCAAATGCATTTTTAAATGGATCAATTATTGTAATCTGTGAACCAATATGAATTGCAATTCCATTAATTTTAAGATTATTGTAATTGTTTTTTCTTTTAAATATTTCTACCACCTTTGATATTGGTATTCCGAATTTATCATCTGATCTTCCTGTTGAAATTTTTTTATGTGTATTTGCATCAACATCAGGATTTACTCTTAAAGAAATATTAACTAATGTTTTTTTGTTTATTGCCAGGGCATTAATTTCATCAAGTTCTTCTTCAGATTCCACATTAATTTGAAAAATTTTTTTTTTCAGTGCGTAAATGATCTCTTCTTTTGTTTTGCCAACACCTGAAAACACAATTTTACTTGGATTAATACCGGCATCCAATGCAAGTTTGAGCTCCCCTTTAGAAACTACATCCGCTCCAGAACCAATTTTACCAAGCATCTTTATTATTTCTTTATTAAAGTTTGCTTTTACAGCATAGCAAATTAGAGGGTTAAGTTTTTTTAGAGATTTGTGAAAATTATTGTAATTTTCTATTATTTCACTCGAAGAGTAACAATATATGGGAGTTTTGTGTATTTTAATGATGCTTTCACAATCAACATTATTTATAAAAAGTTGCTTTCCAACATACTTCAAACTTTTACTTATCTTGTTAATTCTTACCATTTTATTCCTTAGGATATTCTCTTGGATAAGACGAATCTAGAGGTTTGTCTAAAGAACTTTTTTTTCCACAAGAAAATACCAGAATTAAAAAACACAAAATTAATATTAAATTTTTCATCTTTTCTCGTCTATTTTTGTTTTAGCTTTCTTTATAGCTTTTTTTATTTCAGAAAAAGCTGTTCCACCCTCTGATTTTTTATTTTCAACTGATTTATGTGGGTCCAAAAAGTTATATATTTTTTTTGAAATCTTTAAGTCTAATTTCTTTAAATCATCAAGCTCAAGTTCAAATAAAGTACATTTTTTTTTTTCAGCCATCACTACAGCTCTACCAGCTATGTGATGAGCTTGTCTAAATGAATAACCAAGGTTCATAACAATCCAATCTGCAAAATCTGTAGCAGTGGAAAAATTCAATTTAGAAGAATCGTACATTTGCTTTTTGTTTATATTTATATCTTTGATAACCTCACACATAACTTGTAACATTAGTTGTATAGTTTCATTGGTTTTAAATACAGGTATTTTGTCTTCTTGTAAATCTTTGCTGTATCCCATTGGTAATCCTTTCATTGTAGTCAACAATGACATAAGATTCGAATAAAGTATTGATGTTTTTGCCCTAACTAATTCTACAGCATCTGGATTTTTCTTTTGAGGCATAATTGATGATCCAGTCGAAAGAGCATCAGAAAAACTTATAAATGAAAAGCTACTACTACACCAAATTATCAAGTCTTCTGACATTCTTGAAAGGTGCATTCCTAGTATAGATGAAGCTGATAAAAAATCTATTGCAAAATCTCTATCAGAAACACTATCAAGAGAGTTGTTGGTTGGTTTATTGAAACCTAGACTTTTAGATATAAACTTCCTATCAATTCTATAAAAATTTGTGCCAACCAACGCACCTGAACCAAGTGGACACTCATCAATTGTGTTAAGAAGATTTTTAAATCTTTGTTTGTCCCTTTCCAACATTTCAAAAAAAGCAAGAAAATAATGTGCGACGGAAATAGGCTGTGCGTTTTGCAGGTGAGTAAATCCTGGCATAATATTAAATAAGTTTTCTTCTGATTTTTTTATAAGAATTTTTTGGAAAACATTAATGAGTTTAATTATTTCTCCAACATTTTCTCTGATCCAAATTTTTAAATCTGTAGCAACTTGATCATTTCTGGATTTTCCAGTGTGAAGTTTTCCTGCCAAATCACCGATATCTTCTTTTAAGGCCATTTCTATATTCATGTGAATATCTTCATAGTCAGCATTAAATAAAAATTTATTTTTTTTTATAGAGTCACTTATTTTATTTAACCCATTTAAAATTTTATTTAATTCTGCTGAACTGATAATGCCTGCTTTTTTTAATGATTTTGCATATACTAAGCAAACCTTAATGTCCTGTTTAGCCAGTAGATAGTCGAAATCTATTGAATTATTAATTTTCTTTAGAAGAGCTGATGAATCTGCTTTAAATCTGCCTCCCCATAAAGGATTGATTTTTTTTTTCATTATCCTATGTTAAATGAGTGTTTAAAATTATATTCATATTTATCATTTTTTTTTATCATGCTAATGCGAATGATAAAAGTGAATTAATAATTCATAAAGTTCCTAAAAGCATTAAAATGAGTAATGTTTACGATTCCAAAGACAATATTGTTGATATATTTGATGAAAAAAAGAAATTTACAATTCTTAATTTCTGGGCTACGTGGTGTGCTCCTTGCGTTAAGGAAATCCCTGATTTACTTAACATTCAGAGTGTACAAAAAGAAAAATTTAATGTGTTTTTTGTCTCCGTCGGTTTCACATCTCCAGAAGATATAAAAAAGTTTAAGGAAAAACACAAGTTCAAGAATATGAAGGTTTTATATGATAAAAATCTTAAATTTAGTAAAGATCTTGAAGTTAGCACCATACCAACTACCATTATTATAGATAATAAACAAAAAGAAATAATAAAAGCAACTGGATATATAGATTGGAATGCCAAAAAAAAAATAGAGCTTCTTGAAAATTTATAGTTTCTGTTCAAGAGCAGGCAAGACTTCAAACAGATCACCAACTAAACCATAATCTGAAAACTTAAATATTGGCGCTTCCTCATCTTTGTTTATTGCAACAATAAACTTAGAATCTTTGATACCAGCAATATGCTGGATGGCGCCAGATATTCCTACTGCGATGTAGAGGTCTGGAGCAACAATTTTTCCCGTCTGCCCAACTTGCCAATCGTTAGGTACGAATCCTGCATCAACAGCTGCGCGACTTGCACCTATGGCAGCACCTAATTTGTCAGCAATTCCCTCTAATAATTTAAAATTATCTCCATTCTGCATGCCTCTACCACCTGAAATTACAATCTTTGCAGCGGTCAGCTCAGGTCTATCTGACTCAGACAACTCGTGTTTAACAAAGTTAACTTTGCCATCAAAGGTTAGTGAAGAGTCAATCACTTCAACGGTATTTTCAGATTCTTTTTTACATGGCTCAAAACAAGTACCTCTTACAGTAATAACTTTAATTTTATCCTTTGATTTTAGTTTACATACTGCATTTCCTGCATAAATTGGACGTTCAAATGTTTCATGGTCTAAAACATTCATAATATCAGAAATCTGCTGAACATCTAAATGAGCAGATATTCTTGGTAACAAATTTTTTCCAAAGGTTGTTGAAGGAGCAAGAATATGGGTATATTCACCGCTTTCTAAAAATCCAGTAAGTGCTTTTGTGATATCTTCAGCAATTTGACTTTTAAATATTTCGTGTTTTATTAAGGTCACTTTTTTTAAACCTGATATCTTTTGAGCATCTGATACAATATCTTGCGACCCATCTGAAAAAATTAACATTTCTATATTTTCATTGATTTTTAAACCAGCACTAATTGTACATAGTGTTGAAGGTTTTATTTTTTTATTATCGTGTTCTGCAATAACTAATATTTTCATGATAATACCTTCGCTTCACTTTTTAATTTGCCAATTAACTCCTCGACATCCTGAACCATTATTCCAGGTTTTCTTTCTGGTGGATCATTAACTTCAATAATTTCTAACCTGTTTTCTAAGTTTAATCCAAAAGAACCCACATCAATTTGCTCAATTTTTTTCTGCTTAGCTTTCATAATGTTAGGCAATGAAGCATACCTAGGTTCATTTAGCCTTAAATCTGTAGTAATTATGCAAGGAAGTTCTACAGAAATGGTTTCTAAGCCACCGTCAATTTCTCTGGTTACTTCAAACCTCTCACCATTTTTTTCAACTTTTGAAGCAAAAGTGGCCTGTGGTAATTTGCATATTTGTGCCAGCATTTGTCCAGTTTGATTACTGTCATCATCAATTGCTTGCTTACCCATTATTATGATTTCTGGATTCTCTTTTTCTACAATTTTACTTATTACTTTTGCAACATTTAGAGGTTCTAAGTCATTTGTAGTTTTTACTAGTATACCTCTGTCTCCTCCCATAGCTAAGCCTGATCTAATGGTTTCTCCAGAAGATTCACTTCCAATAGATAACACAACAATTTCGTTTAATATTCCTTTTTCTTTCATCTTAACAGCTTCTTCTACTGCTATTTCATCAAACGGATTCATTGACATTTTTACATTCTCAGTCTCTACGCCAGTCTTATCTGCCTTAACTCTTATTTTTACGTTATAATCAATAACTCTTTTTACACAAACTAAAGCTTTCATAGTCTACTCCATTTAAATTAAATTTTTTTTCCAGGCATCCACAAAATATCACCTTTTTTTTTATTTTCAAACCTTGCAGCCACAAATAGAAAATCAGATAATCTATTAAAATATTGAAATACCATATCATTTATGTGTTCTTTTTCAGATAGCGTTACAAGTTTTCTTTCAGCTCTTCTAACAATGCATCGACAGTGATGCAAAAATGCTGAAGATTTTTCTCCTCCAGGTAAAATAAATGAATTCAAAGGGTTAAGCGATTCATTAATTTCATCAATTTTGTTTTCTAAATCTTCAACATGGTTTTTGGATACTTTAAGACTCTTTTTTTGATTTGAGTCAGGAAAACACAAATCAGCACCTAAATCAAACAAGTCGTTCTGAATTTTCTGTAAAACATTTTTTATTTTTGGTGAACAGTATATAATTGCTACGCCTAGAGCAGCATTTGCTTCATCAACTTCACCATAAACGTCAACTCTAAGGCTATTTTTTTTTACTCTTTGTCCATCTCCTAGAGAAGTCTCACCTTTATCTCCACCTCTAGTATAAATTTTGTCTAATCTAACCAAACGCTTCTAACCAATAATCTGTTTTTTTGCATATATAGCTATAACTAATATAATAATTGCAAAAAATTGGAGAAAAACCCTGTATCTCATGAATTTGTTAATTTTATTTGAGGGATCATCTTTGGATTTTGCTGTATAGAGTAGTCCAGCTATAAGAGATAGAAAGGTCAAAACTACCATTAATAGGATAATAAGATTTAAAAAAAAAATCATCAGCCTCTGCCCAATAACCCTTTAGCTACTATTTGTGCTTGAATCTCGGCAGCTCCTTCGAAAATATTTAGAATCCTAGCATCACATAACACCCTGCTAATTGGATATTCCAACGCGTAACCGTTACCCCCATGTATCTGCAGTCCGCTATCTGCAACTGACCACGCTACTCTAGCAGCAAGCAATTTTGCCATACCGGCTTCAATATCACATCTTTCATCATTATCCTTTTCTCTTGCTGAAAAAAGGGTGATTTGTCTAGCTATGGTTGTTTCTATTACCATTAATGCAAGTTTCATGGCTATTCTTTGAAATTCAACAATTGGTTTACCAAACTGTGACCTATCTTTGGCGTATTGCAAACTGATATCTAATGCTGATTGCGCAACACCAACAGCCCTTGCAGCTGTTTGAATCCTGGCAGATTCAAATGTTTCCATCAACTGTTTAAAGCCCATACCTTCTTTTTCTCCAAGAAGATTCTCTTTTGAAACTTTAATGTTATCTAGCGCTATTTCATATTCTTTCATACCCCTATATCCTAGAACTTCAATCTCACTTCCACTCATTCCATCCATAGGGAAAGGTTTTTCACAGTTTCCCCTTGGCTTTTCAACCAAAAACATACTAAGACCCTTGTAGCCTTTTTCATCAGAGTTAGTTCTTGCCAGTACAGTCATTAGATCGGACCTAGCACCATGTGTTATCCATGTTTTATTTCCATTGATAGTATATTCTCCATCATTTAAAACTGCCCTTGTTGATAGGCTTCCAAGATCAGAGCCGGTATTCGGTTCTGTGAAAACTGCTGTTGTAAGTGTTTCACCAGATGCAATTTTTGGCAAATATTTTTGTTTTTGCTCTTCTGTTCCACCTAATCTGATCAACTCGCCTGCTATCTCTGCTCTTGTTCCTAATGAGCCAGCAGCTAAAAACCCCCTTGAGAGTTCCTCAGTAACAACACACATAGCAACTTTTCCCATACCTAAACCACCATATTCTTCTGGAATAGCTATGCTAAAGACACCTAGATCAGACATTTTAGAAAGTATCTCATCAGGAATCAGTTTGTCTGCTAAGTGCCATTCATTTGCTTCAGGTATGATTTCCTCATCAGTGAATTTTTTAAATTGGTCCTGAATCATTTCTAATGTCTCATCTCCTAAGCCTAGGCTTGGAAAGTTGCCTTGACATAGATACTTAACAATTTCGTTCTTCAAATCCTCTGAGAGTCCGTAGTTAATAACTTCACTAACATTTTCTTCATTAAAAAAGCCAAAATCTTCTGATGCTAATCCCAAATCCTCAGGCCTAATAATTTCTGATTGGCTCATCATAATTCCATTTTTAATTTGCATGAGATATTCAGAAAAGCCGCCTGCAAGTACCAAAGCATCTAGAGGAGAGTTTTTGTTTGTTGCGGACAATCTTTTATACCATTGTAATAATTCTCTTAAGCTTATTCTATAGGTCTCAAACCAAGCATAGCCGTGAGATTTGTATTGAACTTTCTCAAGTAAAGATGAACTAATTCTTCCTTCCTTAATACAACTAGATTTTAAAAAACTACTCACTTTTTTGCTTAAAATCTCAAGTTTTTTAAGAATAAGGTCATAAGAATTGATCTTATCTTCAATCTCCGATTTTATTTCGGTTTTATCTATTAAATTTGAACTATCCATAAAAAATCTCCTTACTTATATATTACTAACTAATATATTTTTATCAATCTTCAATCAAGAATGATTATTTTAACTCCTTAAAACTCTTCATACCAGTTTTTTTTGCTTGGACTAGTGCAGCCATATTACCAGGCAAATGTTCATTATTCATCATTTTTGTATGTGCTGCTGGAATTTTTTCCCACAAAAAACATTCAGACATTAATGGCTTTATAAGTTTGTTTATCATCATATCATTGGCTTGGTTAGCCTGATAGAGGTTTGCAAAATGGCTACCTTGTATTCTTTTTTGTCGCATCCAAATATATCTCGCATCCATGGTCAAATTGTAACCAGATGTACCGGCGCATATTACTACCATACCGCCAGTTTTAACCAAATAGCATGATACTGGAAATGTTGATTCTCCAGGATGTTCAAACACGATATCCACATCCTTTTTTCCAGTTATATTCCATATATCTTTCCCAAGAACTCTACATTTTTTAATAAAGTCTAAATACTCTTCCTGATTTTTGACATCTGGTAACTGACCAAAACAATCGTATTTTTTTCTGTTCAGTACTCCAGAAGCCCCTAGTTTCTCAACAAAAGGGATTTTATCATCATCAGATATAATTCCAATTGCATTAGCACCTACTGCTTTGCAAATTTGTACAGCCATACTACCTATACCTCCTGAAGCTCCCCAAACTAGGACGTTCATTCCTGGTTTTAATGCATGTGGAGGATGTCCAAATAACATCCTGAATGCAGTTGCCAAAGTTAGTGTGTAGCAACCACTTTCTTCCCAAGATAAATGCTCAGGTTTCTTAAGTAATTGTCTTGACTGAACCGTTGTAAATTGAGCAAATGATCCATCATTAGTTTCATAACCCCAAATTCTTTGAGATTTGGAATACATAGGTTCACCACCATTACATTCTTCGTCATCTCCATCATCACGATTACAATGAATTATAACTTCATCCCCAACTTTCCACCTTTTTACATTTTCACCTACAGCCCAAACTATACCTGAAGCATCTGATCCACCAATATGATATCCAGTATCCTCACCTATAACAGATATAGGTATTCCTTGAGATGCCCAGACATTGTTGTAGTTTATTCCCACGGCCATGACCATTACCAAAACCTCGTCCTGTTTAGGTTTTTGAACTGGCATTTTTTCAATCTGCATAGCTTTCTCTGGAACTCCGAGTCTATCCTCTCTTATTACCCAGGCATACATTTCCTCAGGCACCTCGCCTAAGGGGGGGATTTCTCCAATTTCATAAATTTTTTTCATATTTTTATTAAACTCTCTGTTAAAAAATTTAACAGATTTGTAACACAGATATTAAAAAAAAACATAAATTTCTTGTTGAAAGTAAAAATAAGTATTATTTTTTTATTTTGTTATGAATGAATTACGTGATAAACCTTGGGTTATAAGAACTTATGCAGGTCATTCATCTGCTGAAGACTCAAACAAGCTTTACAGGAAAAATTTGTCTAAGGGCCAGACCGGCCTTTCAATTGCTTTTGACCTCCCAACACAAACAGCTTACGATTCTGATAATGTGGTTGCGAAAGGTGAAGTTGGTAAAGTGGGTGTTCCTGTCAGCCATATCGGCAATATGATGACACTATTTAATAAAATTCCTTTAGAAAAAATGAATACTTCTATGACTATTAATGCGCCTGCTGCTTGGCTATTAGCACTTTACATAGCAACAGCTGAAAAACAGGGTTTGAAGCGTTCCACTTTGTCCGGAACCACCCAAAATGACATCACAAAAGAATATCTATCTAGAGGCACTTATATCTTTCCTCCAGAGGCTAGTTTGAAATTAACCTCTGATATTATAAAATTTACAACCTCTGAGGTTCCTAAGTGGAATCCTATGAATGTGTGCTCCTACCATTTGCAAGAAGCGGGTGCTACCCCTGAACAAGAATTATCATTTGCGCTAGCTACAGCTATAGGAATATTAGAATATGTGAAGAAAAATTCTAAGATGGATCACACATTGTTTGAAAAAATCGTTGGAAGAATTAGTTTTTTTGTTAATTCAGGTATGAAGTTTTTGACAGAAACATCAAAAATGATTGCTTTTACTGAAATGTGGGAAGATATATGTAAAACCCGATTTAAAATTGAAAATCCAAAATACAGAAGATTTAGGTATGGAATGCAAGTAAACTCGCTTGGTTTAACTGAACTCCAACCTGAGAACAATGTTTACAGAATTTTAATTCAAATGCTCCCAGTAGTAATTGCCAAAAATTCTCGAGCTAGGGCTGTACAACTTCCTGCGTGGAATGAAGCACTAGGACTCCCAAGACCCTGGGATCAACAATGGAGTTTAAGGCTCCAGCAAATAATGGCTTATGAAACCGATTTATTGAATTTCGAAGATATATTTGAAGGTTCTAAAGCTATTAGAAAAAAAGTACTGGATCTCAAAAAATCAGCAAAGAACGAATTAAAAACAATTGATAAACTTGGTGGATTAAAAGTTGCAATAGAAAATGGTTATATGAAAAAAAAGTTGGTTGAGTCACAAACTGATAGACAAAAAAATATTGAGAAGGGTGTACAAAAAGTTGTTGGTGTAAACTGTTACACTGAAGGAGAGGGATCTCCACTTCTTGATTCTAATGATGGTGGGTTTATGAAAGTTGATAAAAAAGCAGAATTAAACCAAATTAAAAATGTAATTGAATGGAAAGAAAAAAGAAATCCGGCAAAGATAAATAAACTCTTAAAAGTTTTAAAATCAAAAGCAGAATTAGGAGAAAATATTATGGAAACATCGATTGAATGTGCGCATGCTGGTGTAACAACAGGTGAGTGGGGTAAAGTAATGAGAGAGGTGTATGGTGAATATCGAGCTCCAACAGGGATTCTCTCTTCTTCATTAAATTTAAATAAAAGTGATACATCTCAGCTTGAAAACATTAGAAAAAGGGTTAAAGAAATTACAAAAAAAATTGGCATTAGACCAAAAATGCTTGTAGGTAAACCAGGATTGGATGGTCATTCTAATGGTGCAGAACAAATCGCAGTTAGAGCACGTGATATTGGCCTTGAAGTTGTTTACGATGGAATAAGATCATCACCTGAACAACTTGCAAATACCTGTATTGAAGAGGGAGTTCATATTGTGGGTCTGTCAATTTTGTCAGGATCACATCTCTTTTTGGTAAAAGAATTTCTCAAGCTATTAAAGAAAGCAAAAATCTCAAAAATTCCTGTAGTCATAGGTGGCATAATTCCCCCAACAGATGAGAAGAAACTGATTAAAATGGGAATATCGGCAGTATTCACCCCTAAAAATTTCCAAATTTTTGATATAATGTCTGAAATCGTTGAAATAATTGATAAAAAAACTAGAAAAAAAGATTAGCGAAATTGCTGTAGAATCACTGAGATTACTAAATAAATACAAATTGGAAGAATTTGTACCTATTATTATTAGGAAAAAAAAGATTGGCTGGATTTATAAAGAAAATCTGGACCATTTAATAAATAATTCTTTGTTAGATGAGGGAGAGAAACACACTTCAGTCGAACTAAATTTACAAGAAGCTGAATCATTTTTTCAAAAATCTTATAAAGAACTTCAAAGGCATAAATTAATTAGAACCGATGTCCACGAGCAATGCCCTGTTTTTTATACAAATTCATTACAACCAAGATTAAATTTCTGTTATTCAGCAAAATTTTGTGATAACAACTTGTTTAATGTACAAAGATCAATTTTAGGTTTTTTTGGATTGCCAGCATACGGGGTTCACCTCAATGGATGGAAATTAAAGGGAAAAAATGTTTACTTTTTACTCGGGAAAAGGTCAAAGAATATAAAAAAGTTTCCCGGTCTATATGATAACCTTGTCGCCGGTGGGGCAGTTTCGAATCTTAGTTTAAATAAAAACCTAGCAAAAGAATCTTATGAAGAAGCAAGCATAACCGAAAAAAGAATAAAAAATGCAAAACTAGCTTCTGTAATTTCATATTTTCATACCAATAACAATTGTTTTTCTCCATCAGTAATTATTTCATATGATTTAGAAATTAATAATAATGAAAAATTTAAAAATTTAGATGGAGAGGTTGAGGGTTTTTATTACTTTAATACTGATCAGATCTTTGAATTAGCTGAAAAAAGACAAATTAAACCAAACTCTATGATTCCTATAATTGATTTCTTAGTAAGAAAAAACTTTAAAGTATTTTCAGAAAATGCTTTAAAACAAATAAAAAAATTTTTAATGTAAATTTATGTCTATTTCACTCGATGGACCTTGTATGCTACCTGATGAAAACAAGGTCAAAAATATAGTTCTTTTTTTACATGGATATGGTGCTAATGGGAATGATCTAATATCTCTTTCTTCATTTTGGAAAGATTTAGCAGCTGATACTGCTTTTTATTCTCCTAATGCTCCTTTTAAATGTGATTTTGGTGCTGATAGCTTCCAGTGGTTTGAATTAATGAACAGGGATGAAAAGGAAATGAAACAAGGTTTAAAAAAGGCAGGGCCTTTACTTAACAATTATATTGACGAATTATTACTTAAACATAAAATCTCGGAGAAAAAATTAATTATTGTTGGATTTTCACAAGGTACAATTATGGCACTTTACCATATGTGTAAAAGAAAAAATTCTTGTGGTGGGATTCTAGGCTACTCTGGAATGTTATTTGATGACGAAAACTATAAAAAGTCAATTGAATCCAAATACCCAATTTTTTTATATCATGGAAAAAATGATAATGTAATTAGTTATGAATCTTCGATTTTTGCTGAAAGCAAATTAAAAGAGTATGGATTTGATGTAACATGCAAAATTCAGGATCAGCTTGATCATGGAATTGATGAAAATGGTTTAATCGAAGGAAAAAAATTCCTAGATAAAATTTTAGCTATTTAATTCTAGTTTTCTAGTTACAACATATATAAGATATTAAACTTGTATTAAGATGATATCATGAGTCTACAATCTAATAGTTGTCCTGCCTTGGTTTTAAATGCAGATTATCAACCACTGAGTTATTTCCCACTCTCAACTTGGTCATGGCAAAATGCGCTTAAAGCAGTATTTCTTGAAAGAGTAAATGTTGTATCTCAATATAATCAAGTTGTTAATTCCCCAACTACAACAATTAAGTTACCAAGTGTTATTTCTTTAAAAGACTATGTTCCTTTGCCTTCAAAAGCTGCTTTTACACGTTTTAACGTTTTCCTGAGAGATAAATTCTGTTGTCAGTATTGCAGAAAATTTTTTCGCGCTGAAGAGTTAACCTTTGATCATGTTATACCCAAGTCAAAAGGAGGAAAAACAGAATGGAAGAATGTAGTAACAGCATGCAGGTCATGTAACACTGCTAAAGGCAACAAGAGTTTAAAAAGATTTGGAACAAATTTGTTAAGAGAACCCAAAACCCCTTCAAATTTTGAACTTAAAGAAATAGGAAGATTGTATCCCCCAAACTATTTACACGAAGGATGGAATGATTTCTTATATTGGGACTCTGAACTTGAATCTGAGTAGTTTAGTATTTTTCAGATATGTTAATAGCAGTCTGAGTAATTTTTCTGACAAATTCTTTAAAAAATTTAATTCTTAAGCTTTGACTTTCATGCTGTGAACCAAACGATCTGTGTTCATCCTCATCAGCTAAAAATTTTTCTATTGTTTTTTTAAATTGTTTTTTTTCTTTACCGTCAATTTCACTTAATTGACTTCTATAATGCTCAACAATTTCCTCTTCAACAGCTTCCGTACATGCTAAAACATAGTCCTTTCCTAATAATGCTGTAACTGCTCCCATTGAAAACCCACCATACTTCCAAATACTATTCATTACTGTGGGCCTGACCCTTTCTTTAAGAATTAGATTTTCAAAATAATCAAGATGCACTTTTTCTTCTTTTGCAATTCTCGTTAGCTCATTCTTAAGTTTTTTATCTTTGGTGTATTTAATTTGTCCTGAGTAAATGTATTGGGCCCCATATTCGCCGGCATGATTCACTCTTATCATTTGCTCATAAAGTTTTTTGTTCATTTTGAAAATTCCTGCTTAATAGTAATTATTAAAATAATTGATAATAGAAATGATATCAACATATTTCCTGCTGCCATTGATATACCAAAGAATGAGAGAATTACTTCATCACATTTCACAATTTCAGTTTTCTCTAAAAAATTTCTAAGTTGATCAATATTTTCAAAACTATCAATGTTGGAAGTACATCCACTACTGTATTCCCAAAATTTTTGTTCTACACCAAAATGAAAACCTGAAATCATAAAACTTGAGAGAAAATTTAATCCTAATAATGAAATTAAAATCCTTTTATCAAAAACATTTAGTGCATATAACAGTGTAATAATTATTGAAATGTAATAAGGGATTCTTTGGTATAAACAAAGTTTGCATGGTGGATAATTTTCAATATATTGAAAATAAAAAGCGAAAAATAATCCAAAGAAACTGTATAGACCGATCGATATAACTAATTTTTTTTGATCTACATTTATTAAATTGAGACTCATTTTAAATTATTAAATATAAAAAAATTAGTATTATAATTATTATAGTTATAATATTAAAATATTTATCAACAATTTTTTTTGTTTGCTCTCCAAATTTGTATACAATAAATCCCACGAGAAAAAACCTTAAAAATCTTGAAATAGCTGAAAAGAATGTAAATAACAAAAAATTTACATTTAAAATACCACATGACACAGTAATAATCTTATAAGGAAAGGGCGTAAATCCACCAATCATTACTAAGATCCATCCAATCTGGAGAAATTTTTCTTTGAAGTTTTCGAAATTTATTTCAAATCCTGGATAAAGTTTTATGAAGTATGGTTCTAATATGTCCCAAAAATAATACCCAATAAAATATCCAATCATTCCTCCAAGAACAGAAAAAATTGTTGTTAAAATTATTAAAAATAAATATCTATTTCTTTTTGCGATAATCATAGGAATCAAAAAAATATCAGTAGGCAATGGAAAAATGAAAGATTCTATAAATGATATAAACGCTAAAAATTTTGTTGATTGCTTCTTTCCTGCATAGTCAATTGTCTTTTTATAAATTAAATTTGCAAATGTTTTCATATTCTGATTTGCTGATTTTTGTTGATTTTAATGGTGTACTAAATTTCTGCATGAAGTTAAATGATTAAAAAAAAAATATTAGGTTTATTCTATCTTTTAACTTTAATTATTATTTTTTTTCTAATAATTAATTACGATATCTATAACAAACTTAATTATGATTCTTTATTCTTCTACAAAGAAAAAATCATCTTATTTAAAGAATCACACTTAATGTTAAGTATATTAATATTTTTTGTTTCGTCTATGATTTGGGTTTTTCTCATGGGCTTCATTTTCCCTTTCATTGTTATTTCTGGGTTACTATTTGGTCAATATTATGGAACAATAATTTGTGTAATAAGTTTCACTTTTGGTGCAACGGCAAATTTTGCATTTGCAAAATATTTTTTTAAAAAAAAAGTTAACGAATTTTTTAGAAATAAATACCCAACAATCAAAAAAACAATCTCAAAAAATAATTTTAGGTATTTTTTACTACTAAGAATTTTACCTGGAATTCCTTTCCCGGTTAAAAATCTCTCTGGAGTACTTTTTGATTTAAGCAGAAAAAAATTTTTTTTTGCAACTTTTTTTGGAGAAATCCCGCAGATCTATTTATTTGTTACTTTTTTTCAAAATTTTTTTTATTCTTTGAATAATTCAGGAAAAATAAATTTAAAATTTATATACAGTTTTGAGATTATATTTACTGTTGTAACATACTTTTTAATAATATTAACTGCAGATTTTTTAAGAAAAAAAATCTTAAATTAAAAATTGTATGAGCTAGAGCCAAAATTTTCTTTTAAATTAAACCCCCCGTCTATTACAGCGAATATATATTCCAGTCTTTTTTCACTTATATGAAAATTCATTGAATGTTCAAAACCCTTGTTACCAATTTCTATAAGTAATTCTTTGTTACTAAGATAGTAATCACATTTTTCTTTATATTCTTGAATATTGGCGTACTCAATAATATTCTCACCATCAATATAAGGGTAGGGACAGAGAATTTCCCATTTTTGCCGAATTAGAGCAATTGAATTTATTTGCACCATTTGAGACCTTACATTGCAATTTCCAGCACCCCAAGCATCAACTACTGCATAAGAATTTACAATATTAGAGAAAAAATTATTGTTATCAGTAAAAGAGTTAAAAACTTTAAATTTTTTTGAAATTAATTCAGAGGCTTTAACAATTTCTGATCTTAGTCCCGTTTGAATTTGACCAAAGGAAACTAACAAATCATGCTGTCTAGTTTTCTTTTTATTTAATTTTTTATTATCCTCAATTCTGTTTGGATAGGGAAGAGGGATAATTCCATATTGTTGGTAATCTTGTAGATAAGTTTCCCTTTTGAAATACCATCTCGCTCGGTCTCTCATAAAATTGTCAATCCAAGGTTCACCTCTATAAAAATTTTTTTTGACGCCTTCTTTTATACATTTTTCTTGATAAGAATTTTTCCATCCACTTGCAGTCCATTCGCTACCGTCTATGAAAATAGTTTTTTCAGGTCTATTAATTTCATCAAGTAAAAAAAATTTATTTCCACAATTTGAGTAACTCGCAGAATTGTATCTAGAACCTAGTGCAAAAATTAAATCGGCATCTTTTGAATGTTCTATTATTTCAAAATCATTGCAAATTTTACACTTTTCTAGGTTTTCAATACCAATTTCTAGTCCTTGATTACTTAAGATCAACATGTTCTTGATTATTTCTAAAGAGGAACAATAAATTTCTGCACCGTATTTAACAAGACTTTTTAGAATTTCAAAAGCTAGAAATTCTTCTCTGCAAGGCAAAATTACAACAATTTTCATTTGTGTATCTTGTTTTATCACTAATTAGTACATTATGCTATTATATTCCATTAGTTAGATGTTTACTGAGATACTATTTTTGTTTAAAGATGTGTTTTATAGTTACACGAAAAGTTCTAAGGATTTGGATTTTAGTAATTTAATAAAAATGTTTGGAAATTTAGAAAGTATTATAGAATTAATAGTTTTGATTTAAATAACATGCTAAAAGTATAAAGTTTTATGCCCCTATGGCGGAATTGGTAGACGCGACGGATTCAAAATCCGTTGAACTTCGGTTCATGTCCGTTCGAGTCGGACTAGGGGTACCATGAAATTATTTTTCTTAAATTTGTAATATTTAAAGTTTATATTTAAATATGTTTTTTTTATTATTATTTTTAATAACTTTTAGTCAATTATCAGCTAACCCACAAATGAATTATCAAAGTTTTGATGATGGTCAATCATTTATTAAAAATCAAATTCAAAAAAAAATTAATAAGAACAAAGCTAAAAATGTGATTGTTATCGTTGGTGATGGTTATGGCATTACTACAAACTATATTAACAGATTGAATCAAGGACAAATAAATGGTGGACTTGGAGATGAATTTGTTTTACCACACGAAAAATTAGACCATTTGGCTTTAATAAAAACTTACACTACTAATGGACAAACCCCAGATTCTGCGGGAACATCAACAGCAATACATAGTGGTATTAAAACTAAATCTGGAATTATTGGACTAACAGATAGTTCTATACGTGGCGATTGCATGTCCAAAAGAACTGAGGTGGAAAGTATTAGTGATATATTTAAAAAATTAGATAAGAGTGTTGGAGTTGTTACAAATACTAGAATTACGCACGCAACTCCCGCGGCATTATACGCCCACTCGTTTGACAGAAATTGGGAAGATGACTCCAAAGTTCCTAAAAATTGTTCACAAGATGATATAGCTTTGCAGTTGATCAATTCTGATATTGATCTTGCATTAGGAGGTGGCAAAAGACATTTCTTACCTTTAGAAATTGTTGGTCAAAAAGGGAAAAGAACCGATTCAAGAAACCTTATTGAGGAATTTAAAAATAGTGGGGGGATTTATCTTAATAATGAAAATGACTTTCAAAACTATAAAATTGATACTACAAAAAGATTAATCGGTCTTTTTGCTGATTCGCATTTTCCTTATTTAGCAAAGGAAGAAAACAAACCTTCTCTTTTAGATTTATCAAATTTAGCTATCGAATATCTCAATAAAAACAGAAATGGTTATTATTTATTAATAGAGGCCGGAAGAATTGATCACGGACATCATGCAGGAAAACTAAATTACGTTCTCAGACAAACCCAACAATTCAATAAACTTATTCAAAATATTATTCAAAATGTAAATCTACAAGAAACGTTGTTAATCGTTACTGCTGATCATGCCCATTCTCTTGGTATAAATGGGTATTGTGGAAGAGGATCAAAAGTAAATGGTATATGTTATAGAATTAACCCCAAAGAATCTAAACATCAAAGTAAGCCTAATTTAGGTTTAGACGGGAAACCTTTTTCAGTTGTAAACTACCTAAATGGACCTGGAAGTATTTTTGCAAAAAAAAAATTTTTCTATTATGCTAATCGAAAGAGGTTATCTGATTTTGATTATGATGATATTGAGTTTGATCATGAAGCACTCATTCCTACATTTAAGGAATCACATTCTGGTTTAGATGTAGTTGCATATGCCTCCGGCCCTTTTTCATTTCTATTAAATGGAACTATTGAGCAGAATTTTTTATTTCACATTATTAATTATGCAATAAAAAATTCAAATATTAATTAATATTTAATCATTCTATTTGCAGGTAAATTTTATAAAAATTAAATGGATTGAAGAAATAAATAAAATCCATGGAATCAATATTGCTAGTCTTGAAATTTAGAGTATTGGTTAGTAAAGCGTTAATGTATATTTTTTAAATATAGTTTAGAGTATTTTTTTTGGATTTTTTTTGCTTCTAATATAACTAGGACATCAGTAGTATTAAATTCTTTATCCACAATTGCACCAGAACCTACAAATGCTCCAACTCTGATGTAAGCTTTAATCAAAGGGGGGAGCTTTCTAAACTCTTCATCAGAGTCGAGCAATTTTTTCTTAATTGGTTTAAAATTTACTTTTAATTGATTTAAGGGGGTTGTTTCCAAATGATGTGGGGATGAATGAAAGTGTCTTAAATATGAAAGTTGATTTCTAAACAAATTATGATTACTTGAGGGGAAACTTGCACAGCCAAAAACTATATCAACTTTATTTTTAGCAATATAAGTAGCAAGCCCCCTCCATAATAGTTTTATTATTTTTCCATCCCTATAATTTTTATGAACACATGATCTGCCCGCTTCTAAAAGAGTTAAAGAATTTTTTTTGGTTAACTTAGAAATATTAAACTCTGTTTGGCTGTAGAATCTTTGTGATTTCACAAATCTTGGTTTTAAAAGTAACCTGTATGTTCCCACTACGAAATCATCAGAAATTGATTTATCAATTGCTACTAAGTGGTCACATAATTTATCAAATTCATCTGAATCGTAATTATTTTTTTCTGATTCACCAAAAAAACTTTCGTATCGTAGTTTCTTAACTTTGTGTATTAATTTATCTGTATCGTCAATTATTTTTAACTCAATAGAACCTTGATTGAAATTTAGTGTTCTGGAGTGGGTGGAAAAATTATTTCCAGTTTTTATTTTCCCTAATAATCTAGAATTCCTAGACCAACTTCTTACATAAATTACGTTCTTAGCAACAAATTTAACTTTCTTTAGAATTATTTTAATTTTTTCAATTCTATTACTAAACCTTGGACCTTGGTTATTTTCTTGATTGTTTTTTTTTAATCGAAACAGCATATTTTGTAATAAGTTGATCTATCACTAACTACATATTGAATAATGA
This sequence comes from uncultured Alphaproteobacteria bacterium, assembly GCA_902542925.1. Classification (GTDB taxonomy): domain Bacteria; phylum Pseudomonadota; class Alphaproteobacteria; order Methylaequorales; family Methylaequoraceae; genus CACBWF01. Next base: position 4,387 of record CACBWF010000013.1, on the reverse strand, counting down.
ATATTTGTTTCAGTTTTATAAAATATTTATGGCAAAAAAGGAAGTCCCAGATTCCCCATACTTTTCGCGAGATATATGGCATTTAAATAACACTATTTGTTACTAACACTAAAAAAATCTTTTCAATATGGATAAATAAGTAACAAACACAAAAATGAGTGAACAAAGAACAGCTGCACTGCCCAAGTCTTTAGCTCTTTTTGAAAGGTCGTGATGTGAAAAAGAAATTCTATCAATAGTGGCTTCAATGCTTGAATTAATTAATTCAATTATGAGTAAAAGCATAATACTTCCAATCATGAGAAGTTTTTCCGTGACCTCGGTTGGGAATATAAAGGCAAGAGGGATTAATAATAAAGTGAGAAATAGTTCTTGTCTGAAAGCACTTTCTTCCTTAAAAGCAAATATAAATCCTGAGAAGCTGTTTATTAAAGCAAAGTATAATCTCTTCAAACCAGTATTCTTTTTATGCGGGTTCTCTTTAAAGACATATGTTTTAGGATCCCTTTTTTTCACATCTTGTAAATTAGATTCAAAGGTATTGACAACATTCTTCCAAGTGAATTTTTTTACATAATGTAATGGTTTACTTGCAGGTATCTTTAGTGCATTTAAACATGCAATTTTAAGATCTTTATTTAGAACTCCTGCACCACTTTTTCCAATGACATTAATTGGCCCAGCAACTGGAAATGCAGCTACTGGTAATCCGCATGCCATAGCTTCTAGTAAGACTAGCCCGAAAGTATCTGTTTTGCTTGGAAAAACAAATAAATCTGCTTTTCCATAGTATTCATGTAATTCATGTTGTTTTTTTCCTCCAAAAAATTTAACATTTGGATACTTTTTTTCGAGTTTGTGTCTATCTGGACCATCACCTACAATCCATTTTTCACAGTCGAGATCTAATTTTAAAAATGCTTCTAAGTTTTTTTCAATAGCAACTCTTCCTATATTTATTAAAATCGGTTTGTTGTTTTTCTTTTTTTGCAAAGGAGGTTTGAAAAGCTTAAAATCAACTCCTCGTGGCCATATTGTAGTATTATTTATATTCCACTTTTTTAAATCTTCTATTACTGATTGTGTTGGAACAAGGATTCTCTGTGATTTACTATGAAACCATCTTAGATAACCATAGCTTATAAAAAGAGGAATTCTAGTCCTCTTATAAATATATTCCGCAAATTTTGTATGAAATGAAGTTGTATAAATAAGTCCATTGTTTACTACATAATTCCTTCCTGCTATGCCGAGAGGACCCTCAGTTGCAATATGAACTGCATCTGGAGAGAATTCTTTAATTAACCTTTTAACTTTCTTACCCGGTAAAAATGATAACCTGATTTCAGGGTAAGAGGGACAAGGAAATGTTTTAAAAAGATTTGGTGTTATCATTAAAACATCATGCCCTTTTTTTTCTAGTAATTCTTTGGTTTTAGATAAAGTATGCACCACTCCATTAACTTGAGGGTGCCAGGCATCTGAGATTATTACTATTTTCATGGTTGAGAAATTATGTTTTTTTGAGTCAGCTTAATTTGACGTGAATGCTTTTGGGAAATTCGAGATGACCAGTCAACAATCTCAAGACTACCATCGAGATGCTCTACAATTGCAGTCATAGACTCTACCCAATCACCACTGTTACAATATATCATATCATCAATTGATTTGAATTCTGCTTTGTGTATATGCCCACAAACAACACCATCAAACCCTCTCCTTTTTGCTTCTCTGATCATTACTAATTCGAAGGCAGTAACAAATGAAACTGCTTTTTTTACTTTTTGTTTGATAAATTTTGATAGTGACCAGTAAGGTAGCTTTAAAAATTGTCTAAAATTATTAAATAGGTCGTTTAATCGGATTAATATGACATAACCCTTGTCACCAAGGTATGCTAGCCAACGAGCATGTTTAATAATGCTGTCAAATTGATCTCCATGAATGATCCATAATTTCTTACCCTTAAGCGTGGTGTGGTGAGCTTCCTTTTTTATTATTATATCTCCAAAATTCACACCAATATATTTTCGGGCAGCCTCATCATGGTTACCTGGTATGAATACAACTTTTACACCTTTTCTGGCTTTTCTTAATAATTTTTGAATGACGTCATTGTGGGCTTGTGGCCAATACCATTTTTTCTTTAGTCGCCATCCATCGACAATGTCTCCAATAAGAAAAACTTTTTCGGACTTTGAAACTTTAAGGAACTCTAAAAGTAATTCTGCTTTACAACCACTTGTACCTAGATGTACATCTGAAATCCATATTGTTCTATAATGATTTTTTCTTAGGGATAAACCATCCATATAAAAGATGTAACAAATAAATATGTCAAAATTGTTACAACACTACATATGGTAGTATGTGTATATTTTTTAGCTATTTATTTAAACAATTCCTAATCTATAACAACTCAATTAACTCTACTTAAAGGTACAACACTAACCCTTGATTTTTAAGGTGATTGATTTAACATTCATAGGGATTTTGAAAAAAAAAGTGTGATAGTAAAGTGTGATAGAAAAAACTTTATGTATTAAAATCAACTACTTACAATCAAACGCAACTGATTCAAAATCCGTTTCTCTTCGGAGAGTGTCCGTTCAAGTCTGACTAGGGGTACCATCTAAACTCAATGTGAGTAAGGGTTTTAGAATATTCATATTGTTCTTAAAACAAACATTATCTCTATTATCAAATCGTCCGTAAAATCTATCTGATTGGTCATAAAAAATATTGGTTCCAAACCAGAAATTAAGATTATCTAAATATTTATATTTTATGAATTTAGTAATGAGTTCAAATTGAGTTGAGCTGAGTTTTTCAATTTTTTAATTTAAGATTATTAAAGTTTTTTGGCAGATAATCACTGAAATATCTTTTTAACGCTGGAAGGTTAGAAGCCATTAGCTTAAAACTTTCTAAATCAATTTTTAGTACCTCTGAGTCTTCTAATGCAGTTATGGTTCCAGTTCTTCTGCCACCTTGAAGGATCACTCTTGAGCCAAAATGATCACCTTTATTGTAGATTTTATTAAAAACTTTTCCATCTTCTGTTTTTTTATAGGAATTAATAAATTTTCCACTCTGAACTATATAGAATCCGTCTGCAATCATACCTTCAGTAAAAACAACGTCGTTTTTCTTATAATTCTTATATTCAAAAGAATTTTTCTTTACAGTATCTGTTAAGACTGCATTTCTTGGAATAAAAAATTCTAATATCCACCCAACTAGAACTCTTATTTTAGTTGGTATTGAAGGTAAAAATGAAAGATAAAAAGTTCTCCAAATAATCCATGCAAATAACCCTTTAACTCTAATAGAATAGATTTTTCCAATACCGATTTTTGAGCCTAGTGAAGCCAGTGATCCTTTTGACCTATAATTAAATTTTCTAAGATTTCTATTTAAAGTTTTTAATACAATATTTTTTGCTACTATTTTTGCTTGCTTAACAGCAAACTGTGCTGTTGGAGGAGAATTTTTAGATTTATCATTTGGATTATATGGTACAAGCGCACAATCACCTAATGCCCAGACATTACTGTAATTTATTACTTCTAAAAATTCATTGGTAACTATTTTTTGATTTTTAAGTGGAAGATCACTTTTTCTGATTAAATCTGAAACTGTTGACCCGATTGTTGAAATAACGGTATTTGTTGCTATAGATTCTTTATTTGATAAATAAACTTTTAAAGATGTAACTTCTTTTAAGCCGGTATTTAAACGCACGTTAATTTTTTGTTTTTTAAAGGTATTTAATATGTAAGAACCCATTTTTTTGTCAAATTCTGGGAGAAGTTGATTTGAAAGCTCGATTATATAAAAACGTATTTCTGACTTATCAATATTCTTATAATATTTAAGTAGTCTATCAGTCATTTCTTTTAATTCACCTGAAGTTTCAACCCCTGAAAATCCACCACCAATTATAACAAAACTTAATAATCTTTTTTTAAGTTCAAAATCTTTTGTTACATCAGCTAGTTCTAAACATTGAATGATATGATTTCTAATGTTATATGCATCTTTTAAGTTTTTCATTGTCATGGAATTATTCTCTAGACCCGGAATAATTTTTACATTACTTTCTTGGCCAAGAGCGATTATGAGATGATCATATGACACATAATGTTGACGTTTTCTAAAACCTTGAGTTAGACCAACTCTTTTTCTTTTTAAATCAATTATATTAACCTCAGCATTCCTAAATTTAACCGCATCTAACATTTGTCTTATTGGAGTTACTGCGTCGGAAGCTGATATAGTCCCTGAAGCGACTTCAGGTAATAATGGCTGAAAGACAAAATAATTATTATCGCTAATTAGCTCGATATCAAATGAATTTAATTTAATCTTTTGTAGTCTTTTA
>CACBWF010000012.1 GCA_902542925.1 uncultured Alphaproteobacteria bacterium | reverse complement strand
TATTAAAAAAAAGCTAATTAATAAAAATACAATTATAATCGAACCAACCTCTGGAAATACAGGTATTGCATTAGCTTTTATTTGTGCGTCAAGAGGGTATAAACTATTTCTTACAATGCCTGAAAGCATGTCTATAGAAAGAAAAAAAATGTTAGTTCTTCTTGGAGCTAAAATTTTTTTAACGCCTTCAAAACAAGGAATGCATGGAGCAGTTGAAAAAGCCATAGAATTAAAAGGGAAGTACAAGAATTCATTTATCCCACAGCAATTTTCAAATGATTCAAATCCCTTAATACACTATAAGACAACTGCTGATGAACTCTGGAAAGATACTGATGGTAAAATTGATGCACTAGTTGCGGGAGTCGGCACTGGAGGAACAATTTCAGGTATTGGGAAATATCTTAAAGAGAAAAAAAAAAATATAAAAGTTTTTGCTGTTGAGCCAGAGGATTCATCTGTACTTAATGGTGGGGTAGCCGGAAGTCATCAAATTCAGGGCATAGGCGCAGGTTTTATCCCAAAAGTTTTAAATCAAAATGTAATTGATAAAGTGCTATCTATAAATAACAATACTGCATTTAATTTTGCCAGAATTCTTGCAAGACTCGAAGGCATACCTGCTGGGATTTCTTCTGGCGCAGCAGTCGCAGCTGCAGTAGAAATTAATGAAGATATAGAAATGAAAAATAAAAATACAGTTATTATTATTCCTTCATTTGCAGAAAGGTACCTCTCAACACCATTATTTTCAGATATAAAGTCTTAAATGAAAAAAATAAAAACATTAAATGATCACGAATTAGAAAAGTTTTCTCGTCAAATTATTCTTGAGAAAGTTGGTGAGACAGGTCAGCTTAAAATTTTAAATAGTTCTATTTTAATTGTTGGTTGCGGTGGATTAGGAACCACAGCTGCTACATATTTATCCATGAGTGGTATTTTAAATTTTGGATTAGTTGACTTTGATAAGGTCACACTTAGTAACCTTAATAGACAGCTTTTGTATACCGAAAATGACATTGGAAAAAAAAAGATTAATGTTTTAAGTACAAAACTCAAAGAGATTAATTCAAAGGTACAAATCAAGTTATTTGACACAAAATTGGCTGAAAAAAATAGTCAAGCATTGTTAAAAAATTATAAAATAGTTTTAGACTGTACTGATAACTTTCCAACTAGATACGAAATAAATAGAGCATGTTATTTAAATAAAAAAATACTTGTTTCATGTGCGTTATACAATTATGAAGTACAACTTTTTGCTTTTAAAGCGTGGTATAACAAGAATTTACCATGTTACAACTGTATTTTTCCACAAAATAAGAAAAAAAAATCGTATGGTAATTGTAATGATCAGGGAATTATTTCAAGTGTAGCAGGAATAGGTGGGCTACTCCAAGCCAATATGGTTTTAAATATAGTTACAAACCAGAGCCACGATAAATACAAAGAATTTGTTATTTTTAATTGTGAAAGTAACAAATCTACAAATATCAAGGTAAAAAAAGATAAGAAATGTAAAATTTGTAAGTGATTCTGATTATATCTTTGATCGAAGTTTTACAATGTCTTTAGGTTTTTTCCCAGCCAAAAATAACTCAATGTTTTTCAAGACTCTATTACCCATTGCGACTCTACTTTGTGACGTTGACGAGCTAATATGCGGTAATAGTACAACATTTTCAGCTTCAAATAATTTAGGACTAACTTGAGGCTCATTTTCAAATACATCTAAACCTGCCCCAAATATTTTTTTTGACAAAAGTAATGAAGCTAAGGCGTTTTCGTCAATAATTTCGCCTCGTGATGTATTGATTAAAATACTCGTTTTTTTCAATAATTTTAGTCTTCTTTTGGATAATAAATGAAATGTTTCAGGCGTATAAGGACAATGTATTGAAATTATGTCCATATTCATTAATAATTCATTAAGGTTTGGCCAAAATTTGGCTTTAAACCTCTTTTCTATATTTCTAGTAAGCCTTTTTCTGTTATGATAATTAATATCTACACCCAATTGAATTGCTCTTGAAGAAACTGCTTGACCGATTCTGCCCATTCCAATAATCCCGAGTTTTTTACCGTTAATACTTTGTCCCAGAGTTTTATTTGGTCCCCAACCTGACCATGTGCCCTCAGATAAGAGCTGCTGAGCTTTTGGAATACTTCTACAAAGCATTAGAATTAATGAAATTACAATATCTGCAGTATCATTTGTTAATACTTCGGGTGTATTCGTAACAACAATTTTTTTTTCTTCAGCTGTTACTAAATCAATATTATCTACTCCATTGGCATAATTAGCGATCATTTTTAATTTTGTAGCTGACTTAATTATTGAAGCGTCAATAGTATCACCAATACATGGCACAAGAATATCAATATTACTTATTTTTTTCTTTAATTCATTGTATGTAAGAACTTTGTCAGATTTATTGAAGATTACATCATATTTTGAACTTAGTTTTTTTTCTATTGAATCAGGCAATTTTCTTGTTAAAAGAATACTTAAGCGTCTATGTTTCATATGTTTATTAAATTTACTTTAATTCTATTAATACTCTTTTATCCTATCATACACCATGGTGAATCAGGTTATGCAAAAAAATTTTTTTCAACAAAGTTTAACGAAGTTAATGTTAGAAATGGTCCAGGAAAAAATTATTATGTTATAGGCAAACACCTAAAAAAAGGATTGCCTATTTTAGTCACCGGTGAATTTGATAACTGGAAAAAAATTGTTAACTATCTAGGTAAAGAGGGTTGGATAGCTAATTCACAACTTAGCAAAGATAGGTATGGAATAACTAATAAAGAAATATTTTTAAGGAGTTTTCCGAAATTAGAATCTAAAAGTCTCCTTATAATCGAAAAAAATGTAAATTTTAAAATATCATCTTGCAGAAGAAATTGGTGTAAAACACGTATCTCAAGTCTATCAGGATGGATTAAAAAAGAGGATTTTTGGGGGGTCTTTAAAGAAGAAACATTTTGAGAATTTATTATCTAAAGTCCCTTACTTATTCTATCCACAAGTTGCTTTACTTTGGGGATGAAACCATTCTTGTAAAATGGGTCTGTAGCAAATCTATAAGCGGAATGTCCCGCGAACATTAATTCATTTTCAATTGATGATATGCCGTGACTTATTCTTTGAAGAGTTTTCTGAATACAAAAAGATCTTGGGTCCGCTTTTTTACCATTATTTCCTTTTTCATTTTGAGACCAATTACTAAATAGACAAGATGATAGGCAACCCATACAATCTATCTGGTCTTTAACAATCTGGCTGGCCTTCTTAAGTGTAACCCAGATTAAGGTGTCGTTAGGGGTAGTGAGTGGTTTCTCAAATCCTTTTTTTATCCAGTTTACTATTTTTGACTTATCTGCATGTTTAATATAATAAGCTCTTTTCCTAGGCCCTATTTCTATCTTATGGTTAAATTCATTTGTTTGCTCTCTGAGATAAGGGGTCTGTCTTTCTGATCTTGATTCAAGTTCTTTTAAAAAATCATTTCGTACAGCCGATGAATAGAATCCGGTTGGACTGAATTTGTGTAAACTAACTTCCCCTGGTTTAATATTCAAAAGCCTTTTTTTCCATTCATCGGAAATCGGACTTTCCTCAGTCAAAAGTGGTCTGGTCCCGAATTGAAAAGCAATAGAACCTAAATCTGGATTGTTAATCCAATTGCTCCACTCACTCAAATTCCAAACACCACCAGCCATGATAATGGGAATTTCATTTAAATCGAACTGATTCATTAGTTTTCTTAAGTCTTTTACTCTAGGATATGGATCTTGAGGTTTTTCTGGGTCCTCACTATTGGATAAACCGTTGTGACCTCCCGCAAGCCACGGATCTTCATAAACAACTCCACCAAGGTATTCAGAAGTCTTTCTGTATGATCTTTTCCATAAAGCATTAAAAGCTCTTGCTGAAGACACAATTGGATAATAATAAACACCATAAGATGCTGATATCTCTGATAGCTTGTATGGCATACCTGCCCCACATGTCACACCATCAATAATTCCACTCGCTTTTTCAAGAGTACGACTAAGTATTGTTTCAGCAGCACCCATTTCCCAAAGAATGTTTACATGAATTGCTGCGTCATTTCCAGCAATATCCCTGGCTATTTTAGCTTGTTCAATTGCACCAGATACAGAATATTCAACTAGTTCTTTATGTCTTAGGGTCCGAGTTTTTTCCTTATATACCTGTGGTATAATGTTTCCTTTTTCATCATAAGAGTCGGCATTTACTCCTGAAAAAGTTCCAATACCACCTGCTTTAGCCCAAGCTCCCGAACTAATACCACTTGAAATGGCTATTCCTTTACCTCCTTCAATCAAAGGTAAGACATCCTTCCCTGACATTTTTATGGCATTCAAATTTATCATTTATTAAAATAATGTAATTTTATACTGCATCCTTTAGGCTTAATTTTACCTTGCCTCTGTCATCAACACCAATCACCTTAACCTTAACAAGGTCCCCTTCTTTTACAACATCTGTTGTTTTTTCTACACGTTCTGGTTTGAGTTGACTAATGTGGACTAAGCCATCACGCTGACCCAGAAAATTAACAAAGGCACCAAATTCCATTGTTTTAACAACTTTACCTTCATATATTTTTCCAATTTCTGGTTCTGCAACAATATCTTCAATCATTTTTGTTGCAACTTCACCAGATTGTGTATCATCACAGGAAATTAAGATATTTCCATCATCATCAATTTCAACCTTGGCATTAGATTTTTCGCAAATTTCTTTAATTACTTTCCCCCCAGATCCAATTACTTCCCTGATTTTATCTTTTTTAATTTTCATTTTTAATATTTTTGGAGCATTATCACTTACATCATCTCTCGACTTTGAAATTGTTTTTCCCATTTCTTTTAAAATATGAACTCTTGCGTCTTTAGCCTGCTGAAGTGCTTTTTCCATGATTTCTTCTGTTATTCCATTAACTTTAATATCCATTTGGAGTGAGGTAATTCCGGAATCGGTCCCGGCAACTTTAAAATCCATATCTCCAAGATGATCTTCATCACCAAGTATGTCAGTTAATACAGCGAATTTTTCACCTTCGAGTATTAAACCCATAGCTACTCCTGCAATTGCCTTTTCTATAGGCACTCCTGCATCCATCATAGACATCGATGTACCACATACCGTAGCCATAGAAGAAGATCCATTTGACTCTGTAATTTCAGATACGACTCTTACTGTGTAAGGAAAATCTGTAATATTTGAAAAAAGAGGGTTAACTGACCTCCATGCCAATTTTCCATGACCTATTTCCCTTCTTCCAGTTGAACCAATTCTTCCAACCTCATTAACTGAAAATGGGGGAAAATTATAATGAAGCATAAATTTTTCTCTAAAATCTCCATCAAGTGTATCTTTTATTTGCTCATCTTGGCCTGTTCCCAGAGTGGTTAGAACTAATGCTTGTGTTTCTCCTCTGGTAAACACCGCGCTACCATGCACGTTATTTAGAAAACCAACTTCACATTTTATATCTCGAACAGTAGTTAGATCCCTGCCATCAATTCTTTTACCTTCATCCAAAATAGAATTCCTGACAACTTCTTTTTCAATTTTTTTTAATTTAGAATTAAATTCATTAATCTCTAAATCATCATTTGAGTTAAAATCATCAAAGAATTTTATTTTTAAATCCTCAATCTTAGACTGTCTTTCCTTTTTCTCTTTAATTTTATAAACTTTTTGTAATTCGGGTACAGACATTTTTTTTAATTTATCTACATAATCTGGCTCGATTTGTTCGGGTACAACCCAAGAATCTTTTGCAGAAGACTCAGCCAGTTTAATTATTGAATTAATGACAGGTTGGAACTGTGCATGACCAAATTTTACAGCTCCCAACATAATATCTTCAGGAAGTTGATTAGCCTCAGATTCTACCATTAAAACACCGCTTCTCGTACCAGCAACAACTAAATCCAATTCCGTTTCTTGCATCTCCTCGGTTGTTGGATTTAAAATGTATTCCCCATCCTTATATCCAACTCTTGAACAGCCAACAGGTCCTAGAAAAGGCAGGCCGGAAATCGTTAAAGCTGCTGATGCTCCTATTAAAGCACATATACCCGGGTCATTTTCTAAATCATAATTTAGTACAGTACAAATTACCTGAGTTTCATTTTTGAAATCTGGATGAAATAAAGGCCTTAGTGGTCTATCTATTAATCTTGAATTAAGAGTTTCTATTTCGGATGGTCTACCTTCTCTTTTAAAAAAACCACCTGGTATTTTCCCAGCAGCATAAGCTTTTTCAATGTAATGTACTGACAATGGGAAAAAATCCAATGCCGGGTCAGCAGTCTTTGCAGCACACACAGTACATAAAACCTTTGTACCTCCTAACGAGGAAATTACTGCACCATCAGCTTGCCTTGCAAGCTTTCCTGTTTCTAATTCAAGCTTTAATCCATGCCAGTCAAGTTTTTCATTAAATATTTTAAACATATATTCCAATCCATTTTTTTATTTTATCATTAAATTATTTTCTTAACCCAAGACTTTTAATTAGCTCTTGGTATTCTTCTACACTCTTTTTTTTTAAATAACTTAGAAGTGACTTTCTTTTCCCAACTAATTTCAATAAACCTCTTCTTGTGCTTTGGTCTTTTTTATTTTCTTTAAGATGTTCTGTTAAACCAGCAATTCTTTTGCTTAATAATGCAACCTGAACATTTGTTGAACCATTATCATTTTTCGACTTTGCATATTTCTTGATAATTTCACCTTTTTTTTCCACAGACAATTTCATTTTTTCTCCTTACTCTGATAGATCAAATACTTCTTTTGGATAAAATTCATTCTTTACTAATTTCCCAATTGCTAGAAAGTCTCTCTTGTAACTTGCAATAAAAATTTTACCAGTCTTCGAATCCTTAGCATTTATATTATCTAATAAACTTCTTTTAATTGGTATTTTTACACCATTAAGCAAAAGTTTTACATCATTATAATCAATTTCTATTTTTATTTCCTTATCAAATATATAATCAATTGGTTTCAATTCTTTTTTCAAATTGTCAATATGCATTAAAGTTAACAAAGAATCCAGTGAAATAAGTTTTTTATCTAATTTTCCAAAACCTGTTCTTCTCAATTTAGTAACATGGCATATTGCATTGCACTCATCAGCAATACTCTCAGCTAAAGATCTGATATAAGTTCCTGAGCTACACTTGACATAAAAATCTGTAAGATTTGATTGGTTTGTATTAATCATTGTTAAATCATAAATTTTAATTTGTCGTTCAGGAATTTTAAAGCTTATGCCTTCTCTAGCCAGTTTATAGGCTCTTTTACCGTTTACTTTAATTGCTGAATAATTAGGGGGAGTTTGAGTTCTAAGATCCTGAATAGTTTTTAACGAACTTCTGATTTTTGTTTCTAATGGAAATAAATCACTTTTCTTAATTGTACGACCTTCAGAATCACCTGTAGAGGTCTTTTTACTCCAATCAACTCGGAATTCGTATTCTTTCTGACAGTTTTCTAGATATTTAATTGCTTTAGTAGCTTTTCCAATTGCAATAGGAAGAAAACCAGATGCAAGTGGGTCAAGGGTACCAACAAACCCTCCTTTTGGATAACCATAAAGTTTTCGTATAGTTTGTAATACTTTATTGGATGACAGCCCTTCTGGTTTATCTAAAAATAACCAACCATTAAAAGAATAAGTTTTCATCCATAATTATTTATTTGAGATCCTGAGAAACTTTTGGGCTTTTAAACAAATCATCCAATTTTTTTGTTTTTTCGTTCAAATCATCAATTTTAAAGTTCAACTTTGGCGTAAATCTGAGATTGAGTGAGCCTAGACTTTTTCTTATTTTACTTGATTCAAGTTTGATTAGATCTAATACTTCTTTATTATCTATATTATTGCCTACTGGGGAAAAAGGAAGTAGGAATACAGTTGCATTTTTCAAATCACTCGAAATATAAACCTCTGTAACTGTTAAATAAAATACCGATGTTGAAAAATCATTAAATACAAACGACTGAAAAATTTTTGCTAATTCCCTTTTAATAAGTTCAGAAACACGCGACTTTCTTGAAAACTTCGTCATTATCTAATTTATTATTTTGTATTCTCGCTTACTATATAACACTCTAAGATGTCACCATCTTTAAATTCATTAAAATTTTTTATCCTTATTCCACATTCAGTTCCACTGCTAACCTCTTTGACTTCATCTTTTTCCCTTCGCAAGCTATCAATTTCTGATTTATAAATTTCTTCATTTTCTCTAATTATCCTTACTTTACAATTATTTGTGACTTTCCCTTCTTGCACAAAACAACCCGCGATACTACTTGATTTAGATATATTAAAAACTTTTCTAATTTCTACATTTCCAATAATTTTTTCATTGAGGTCAGGTTCTAACTCTGAATCTAACATTCTTTTTACTTCATCAATAACTTCATAAATTATAGAATAATACTTTATTGTGACCCCTTCTCTTTTTGAGAGGCTTCTAGCTTGAACATTTGTTTTAACATTAAATCCAACAATTAAAGCATTTGACGCAGATGCAAGGGATACATCAGATTCATTTATCTCTCCAACACCTGAATGTAAAATTTTTATTTTAATCTCTTCATTTTTAAGTTTATTTATACTTTGTTCTAATGCCTCTTTTGAACCATGAACGTCTGCTTTTATTAGTATTGGGAGGGTTTTTTCAGCTGTTTCAGACGCATTAGAGATCATTTGCTCGACTGTACCTCTTTTAACTGAAGAGTTTTCCTTCAGTCTAATTAATCGATCTCTATATTGAGTAACTTCTCTGGCTCTAGATTCGTTTTCTACTACAACAAATTCATCTCCGGCACTTGGTGCTCCAGATAATCCCAATATTTCAATTGGATTGCTTGGCACTGCTAACATCACTCTTTTACCCTCGTCATCTGAAAGTGCTCTTACCTTACCCCATTCTTTTCCTGCAATTACAATATCTCCAACTTTCAAAGTTCCTTTTTGAACTAAAACGCTTATCACCGGCCCCCGCCCAGTTTCTACTTTAGATTCAATTACTACACCACTTGCATCTCTGTCCGGATTAGCCTTAAGTTCAAGTAATTCTGACTGGAGGTGGATGCAGTCGATAAGGTTATCAATCCCTAGTTTGGATTTTGCAGATACTTCAACTACAAGATTTTCACCACCCATTTTTTCACTAACAATTCCATGGTTCATAAGATCATTTTCAACTTTTGTTATGTTGGCATTTGGTAAATCGATTTTATTAATTGCAACTATGATTGGACATTTTGCTGCTTTTGCATGATTTATTGCTTCAATTGTTTGGTCGTTTACGCTATCGTCAGCAGCAACAACTAACACAACTAAATCAGTAATATTTGATCCACGAGCTCGCATCTGGCTAAAGGCTGCATGTCCCGGAGTGTCTAAAAAAGTAATTTTTCCCTTTTCAGAGTCTACCATATACGCGCCAATATGTTGCGTTATACCACCCGCTTCAGATTGAGTTACTTTTTTTTCTCTGATCGCATCAAGTAAAGAAGTTTTTCCATGATCTACATGACCCATTATAGTAACAACAGGCGCTCTAGAAACCATTTCATCGTCTAAATCTTTTTCACCGCTTAGCCCTATTTCTACATCTGACTCACTTACTCTTTTTGGTGTATGGCCAAATTCTATTACAACTAGCTCTGCGGTATCACCATCGATTGTTTGATTTATTGTTGCCATCACTCCCAGCTTCATTAGTACTTTGATTACATCAGAATTTTTCTCTGCCAATCTTGAACCTAGTTCGTTTACAGCTATAAAGTCAGGTATTATAATATCTCTCTTTTTCTTTTCTTTTTGAAGGTCTTTGGGCTCGGAAACTTGGTTTAGCCTTAACTTTGCCTTTTCACGCGCTCTCTTAACAGCAGCTAGGGATCTAACTTTTTCATTGTTATCATCTAAAGCCTCTGAAATTGTAAGCTTACCTTTTCTTCTGTCCCCCATTTTCTTTGGAACTTTTATTAGTTTAAAGTTACTAAGTTTTTTGTTTTGCTCTTCAGGCTGCTCTAATTCTTTGTTAGGAATATTTTTCTGGTATTTTTTTTTTCCTTCTTTTGTTTCAATCCTTTCAGTTGGGCTTGTTTTAGTTTTTATTTCAATAGCCTCACTTTCTTTTTTAATAATTTGTTCTGAAAATGTTTTATTTGCTGGATTTTCTACATTTGAGTTATTCGTTCTACTATTATTATCCTCTAAATTTGAATATTTTTGTTTGCTTTCTTCACCTGAAATTAAATTTTTTTCGGAAAAAAATCTTTTTTTCTTAACTTCAACAGAAACAGAACGAGACCTTCCATGAGAAAAACTCTGTTTTATTTTTCCAGCATCAAAAGTTTTTTTTAATTCTAGCCTAGGTTTTTTCTGTTCATCAGACTTTTCTGTCATTTTTTATCAAACCAATGTTCTCTGGCCTCCATAATAATTTTGTCAGCTTGTTCAGTATTTACAGTAATACCCTTAAGGTTCTCGATTAACTCTTCACTGGAAAGATCAGCCAGATCATCCCTAGTTTTTATACCATGTTCTGCAAGTAAAAGTAATTGACTTTGATTAAGTGACTTATTTTTTAATAAATATTCGTCTAAGCCCAATGATTTTAATTTGATTAAATTTTCTTGATAAATTTTCTTCAAATGATTAGCTGCTCTCTCTTTCAATTCTGTAGCTAAATTTTGGTCGAATCCTTCGATTGAAGATAATTCTTCAACAGTCACCATAGAGATCTCATCCACATTACTGAAACCTTCGGTAACAAGTAAATGGGCGATAACTTCATCAACATCTAAGCTTGAAATAAAAATCTGTGAAAGTTTTTTAAATTCCTCATTTCTTTTTTCAGATTCTTCTGAAATAGTTAAAATATCTATATCCCAACCAGTTAAAGAACTTGCTAATCTAACGTTTTGTCCTCTTCTTCCAATAGCTAAACTGAGTTGTTCATCGGGTACAATTATATCAATTTTTTTTAATTCTTCTTCAATAACAACTTTGTCAACCTCGGCAGGACCCAATGCATTTACTACAAATGTTGCAGTGTCTTCCGACCATAAAACAATATCTATTTTCTCTCCTTGAAGCTCATTAACAACTGCTTGCACTCGACTTCCTCGCATTCCCACACAGGCTCCAACAGGGTCTATACTCTTATCTTTTGTTGTAACTGCAATCTTTGCTCGACTTCCTGGATCCCTTGCAACAGATTTAACCTCAATAATACCATCGTAAATTTCCGGAACTTCCTGTTTGAAAAGCATTACTAAAAATTCGTTATGTGCTCTTGAAAGAAATATTTGAGGACCATTAGTTTCTTCTCTTACATCATAAATATATGCTCTTATGCGATCAGAACGTCTGAATGTCTCTCTATTTAAAAGCTCATCACGTTTTAGTAGTGCTTCCGCTTTTCCTAAGTCAACAATAATATTCCCATATTCAACCCTCTTAACAATTCCATTAACTATCTCTCCAACTCGATCTTTAAAATTATGAAATTGGACAGACCTTTCGGCTTCTTTTACTTTCTGAAAAATTACTTGTTTTGCTGTTTGAACTGCTATTCTACCAAAATCAATCTGAGGTAATTGATCAATAATAAATTCACCTATTTTTGCTTCAGGTTTTTTAAGTAATGCTTTTTTTAAATCAATTTTGTTAATTCTTTCTTCTTCTGGCTGTGCTTCTAATGAATCTACAATTTCCATATACCGGTATAACCCTATTTTACCTGACTGTCTGTCAACTTGAGCTCTAATATCAAACTCCTGACCGTATTTTGTTCTTCCAGCTTTAGCTATAGCTGTTTCCATGGCAAGCAATATTTCTTCGGAGTCTATACCTTTTTCCTTGGCCAAATTTTTTGAGATTTCTATTAAATCTACCGGAAAAAAATCTTTATCTTCATTAACCTGACTACTGTTCATTACTTTCACCTTAATTTAAAAGGATATTTTTATTGTTATTTAATACCAATACTTTACTAAAACATAAAGTAAGATTTTAAAATTTTTGGTTTATTTATGTATTTTTTTTTGAAATCTAGAAAAATTTGTTTTTTTCCCTGCCTTGATCGCCCTCAAAAAATATTTGGTCTCTGCTAGTTCTGGAAAAATGTTGTTATTTGAATTTGAATTAATAAAATTCTCTCTAAAAAGTTTTTTATTCAAAAAATTTGTTTTTATTAAATCAAAGTACTCATTACAGTCTGTAGCTACAATAACTTGTCCATTTTCTTCTAAAATATTGTATATCTGATCCACAAACTTTAAATTAACCAGTCTTCTTTTTTTATGTTTTTTTTTTTTCCATGGGTCTGGAAAAAGTAAATAGATTGTTTGAAACCTTATTTTTTTTAAAAATCCATATAATCTATTAAATGTTAGGTTTGTGTGAATTAAATTTTTTTTTTTTTTCAGTGTAAGTTCTTTAAAAATATTATGATGTCCTTTAAGGAATGGATCACATCCAATAAAACCCTTATTTGGATTCCTTAAAGACAGATCAATTATATTTTCACCAGTTCCAATCCCTATTTCAAGACTTAATGTCTTATATAAGCTCGAAAATAACTCTATTCTCTTATTAGCTATAAATTCTGTAAAGAAATTTTGATTAAAAAATAAATCAACTTTTTTTTTACCACAAAAATTTCTTGGTTGCTTCCTTCCGTAAAATTCGTGCATTAATAACTTTTCTTTATTTTCTCAACTAAGTCAGTGTTTTCCCAAGTGAATTCGCCTGTTTTTAAACATGGTGTTCTCCCAAAGTGACCATATGTGGCGGTTTTTGAATATATTGGTTTATCAAGCATTAAATGTTTCCTTATACCTGATGGAGTCAAGTCAACATTATCTAAAATAATTTTCTTTAATCTTTCAATATTAACATCCGATTCTAAATCAGTTCTCAAATAAAATGATACTGGTTCAGCAATACCGATTGCATAGGATAATTGAATTAAGCAATTTTCACTTAATTCTGCAGCCACAATATTTTTAGCTAAATACCTTGCCATATATGCCGCTGAGCGATCAACTTTTGTTTGGTCTTTTCCTGAAAATGCCCCCCCGCCATGAGGTGCAGCTCCTCCATATGTATCTACAATAATTTTCCTTCCTGTTAGCCCAGTGTCTCCATCAGGACCACCGATTACGAACCTTCCAGTAGGATTTATGAGAAAACTTCCATCATCGGGTAACCATTTCTCTGGCAATGCCTCTCTTACTATTTCTATAACTTTGGATTTGATTTCATCATTTTTTGCTTTTTCACTATGTTGAGTAGAAACTACAATTGACGATATTCCAACTGGTTTGTTATTTTCGTATTTTACACTTACTTGACTTTTAGAATCAGGTCCAAAGAAAGTATTATTACTATGTCTATAATTAGCCAAACTCTTTAAAATTTTATGAGAAAACTCTATAGGTGCAGGCATTAAATTATTAGTCTCATTACATGCATAGCCGAACATCATACCTTGATCGCCGGCTCCCTGAGCTTTATCTTCTTTTTCATCTACACCTATTGCAATATCTTTTGATTGTTTATGAAGATAATTATGAATTGAAATTTTCTCCCAATGAAACCCATCTTGCTCATAGCCAATTTCTTTAACTTTACTTCTTACTTGTGCTTCAATCTTATCAGGTGAAACCATATCTTTATTTTTTGAGATTCCGACTTCACCAGACAATATAACTCGGTTAGTAGTGGCTAAGGTTTCACATGCAACTCTTGCTTGGTTGTCAGCAGTAAGAAAAAGATCAAGAATAGAATCAGAAATTTGATCGCAAACTTTATCAGGATGCCCTTCAGAAACAGATTCACTTGTAAAGATATAGTTTTTTTGAGTTTGCATGTTTAATCTAGAACTTCTACATATAATAATTAGATTTATCAACTATTTTTTTTTAAAAAAATCAAAGTATATAACTGACACTCCAAATATAAGAGTAAAAAAAAGTATTAAAAAAAGTTTGGAGGAATTTTTTGAATTTATTTGATTGCTGTAAAATAATTTTGTATCAATAACACCCCTTTTATTTAATAAGATTACTTCCAGATTTTTTCCATTTGAATCAAAGATACCTGATATACCTGTGTTTGCGACTCTAACCAATGGTAAGCCTAATTCAAGGGCTCTGAATCTTGTGGCTGTTAAATGCTGGCCTGGCCCAATTGTATTCCCGAACCAGGCATCATTTGTAATATTGATAATAATATTTGGAAATTGTTCACCTGTTGTTTTCTGAAAAAAAATGCCCTCGTAACAAATTGAAGGTTTCACAATAATCTCATTTCCCCTTAAATCAAAAAAATTAATTATTTTTTGAGTACTCCCTTTTGAAAAATCTGTTGATCCTTCGGTAATTTTTTTAAAAGGGATTAAATTTCTAAAAGGCATAAATTCCCCAAATGGAACTAATTTTGTTTTATCATAAAAAGAAACTATTTTCCCATTTCTAATATGAAAAAAACTATTAAAAAACTGATTACCATAGATTTGTGATTTTCTTATTGCACCTAAAAATATGTTTTGATCCTCTTCGAAATTCTCTTCAAAAAAATTTATATTATTTTCCATATTCTCTATTAGAAATGGTACTGCGGATTCAGGCCAAATTATTAAATCTATTTTTTCTTCAAAACTTGATTTAGAGTTTGTTAATTCCTTCAATACTTTTAAATTTTTAAAATAGTAGTCTTTATCCCATTTGATCTTTTGCGGTATATTTGGTTGTATGATTCTTACATTAAGATGTTTTATACTCTTATCATTATCAAAATTTATTTTTGAATGAAGATATAGTACACTCGGCAATCCTAATAAAAAAAGAATGCTAAGAGTTTTTTTTTTAACAAATAACAATTTTGTAAAAAGTATGATCCAGTAGATTGTAATAAAACTTAAAATCTCAACTCCTAGAGATTTCACAATACTAAACATTCTACTATCAAATCCCCAAATATGTGCCGTTAAATTCCAAGGAAATCCTCCAAAAAGGTGACTTCTTAAAAGCTCAAACATAAAAATAATCAATGCTATGACAAAAGAGTCAAAAAAAAGCATTGGGTGTTTTTTGGATTTTTTTATAAAGATGCCTAGCACCAAACCCAAAAAGGCATAAAAAAAACTCAATAAGAAAATAAATAGAAATGCTAAAAAAAAAGAAATGTTTTCATAATTTTGGTCAAGTCTTAATGGAAAGATAATCCAATGAAGGCTTATCGAAAAAAATCCCAGACCAAATGCTAGTCCATACTTAAAATTTACTGAATTACTAGTAGATACATAAAGTTGCTTTAGAAAAAAAAAATACCCAATAAGAATTAATGGTACTAAAAAAAAAGTTGGAAATGAGAAAGCTACTAATGAACCGCAAAGAAAACAACTCGAATACTTAAAAAACATTGCTATTTAAATGTAATAATAAGTTTTTTAATTTTTCTGGTATCAGCCTCAATAATTTTGAATTCAACATTGTTGTCAATATATTCTATGACTTCCCCTCTCTCTGGAACTCTCTCCGAGATTGAAAATACAAGACCACCTAAGGTATCAATTTTTTCTGCATCCTTGGTTACAAACTTTTTTTTTATTTTTTTTTCAAAATCTTCAATTAACATTCTCGCTGAAACCTCAAATGAATTTCTGGTCAATTTCTTAAAAAAAAGTCTTTGGACCATATCGTGTTCATCTTCAATCTCTCCAACAATCTCTTCAACAAGATCTTCAATTGTTACAAGACCATCCGTACCTCCGAATTCATCAACCACTACGGCCATATGAATTTTTTCAGATCTCATTTTTAAAAGTAAATCTAGTATCTTCATTGAAGGTGACGAAAATAGAATCTTCCTTGATATCTCTTTAACGTTTTTTTTTTTAATTTCTTTTCTCTCAATATCTTTTATTGATGATAAAAAATCCCTAATGTGAACCATGCCTGTAATCTTATCTAAATTATCTGAAAAAGTTGGGATTCTTGAGTGTTTAGATTTACTCATAGTATTCATTAATTCGTCAAAAGAAACGGTTTCAGGTATAGCTACAATATCAGCTCTTGGAACCATTATATCCTCAATGCACTTATTCCTAATATCTATTACATTACTAAATATTTTTTTAGTTCCGTCATCTAACTTATCATCTACTATTTCTTGTTCTTCAATCAAATCTTCAATTGCTTCTTTGAAATTTTCTTTTTTCCCGTTTCGAAAATATTTTTTTTTTAAATTTTTAATTATATTTTTTATCATGTGACTGTAAAATTTAGTTAATATATGGGTTTCTAATTTTAATCTTTTCTAAGATACTAATCTCTTTTTCTTGCATTTTTTTTGCTTCAGCTTGGGTCCTATGGTCATATCCAAATAAATGCAATAAACCATGTATAAGTATGTGAGAAAAATGATCATCGAATCTTAAATCAAAACTTTTTGATTCATTTCTTATTATCGTAGGTGATAAAACAATATCCCCTACTAAAGCAGTCTTAGAATATTTAAATAGTCTCTCATCATCTCTATCTATTTGTGGAAAAGCTAGAACATTAGTTGGTTTGTTAATATTCCTGTATTTAAGGTTCATTGATTTAATTTTTCTTACACTAACAATTAGTATACTTATCTCAAGAACAAGGCACTTTAAGTAATTTAATTCATCTATTGAACTTTTAAGAACGTTCACGGTTAATTTTTTAATTCTATGGCTTTCTTTTATGTCTGTAAATCTTATTTCAATTTTCATTAATTTTATTAGAAAAATATTTTTTACCTATACCCTCTATTTTTTCAAAGTTCTCATACTTTGAAACTATTTTAGAAACAAGAGAGTTTCTTACTATGTCTTCATCTTTAAATTCAATAAATCCAATATCATTTACACTTTTTAATATCATTATTGCGTCTCTTAGACCAGATTTTGTACCTGCTGGTAAGTCAACTTGAGATAAATCACCATTAATAACCATCTTAGAATTCTCACCCAACCTTGTAAGAAACATTTTCATCTGGACAGATGTAGTATTTTGAGATTCATCTAAAATTATGAAAGAATTTGATAATGTTCTTCCACGCATAAATGCAATTGGAGCAATCTCAATTTGACCTGAATCAATTTTTTTTAAAACCTCTCCCATTGGAAGCATATCATTCAAAGCATCATATATTGGTCTTAAATATGGATCAATCTTTTCTTTCAAATCACCAGGAAGAAAACCTAATCTTTCACCAGCCTCTACTGCTGGTCTTGATAAGATAATTCTCTCAACCTGACCAGCCTTGAGCATGGAAACTGCAAATGCTACAGCTAAGTATGTTTTTCCAGTACCTGCTGGACCACAGCAAAAGATTAACTCTTTAGTCTTAAGTGATTTAAAATATTGGGCCTGCTTCTTTGACCTTGGCTTTAATAATCTTCTCCCTGCCTTAAAAGCAAGATTATCATCAGTATTGTAGATCTTATTATTAGAATTTTTATAATTTTCAACCATATTGAGTGTTCCCCTTAATTCCCCATAATCGATAATAGTTTTTGTTTTTGCAGATTTATAAAGCTTTTCTAAAACAACTAAAACTTTTTTTACATCAGCAAATTCTCCATTAACAGCGATTAAGTTCCCTCTCGGCAAAATTTTAACATTTGCTTCGCTTTCTAGAAGTTTTAAATTCTTATCAAATTCTCCACATAACAATGATAATGAATCATTATCATCAAATTTTAATGTCTCTGAGTAAATACCTTTATTTTTGTTCTGAATTATATTTTTATTTTTCAACTTTTTGTTAGATTTTTAGATTTCCATGTAATGAATGAGAGGTTTTGTTATATATGCCTACATCATGTATTTCACCAATTATTGATTGTTTGGAAATTACATGAACAGGTTGTAGATACTGACTTTTCCCAACAAATTGATTTGTTTTTTTACCTTTCTTTTCAAATAAAACAGATAATTTCTGTCCCAAAAAAGAATTATTAAAAATCTCTTGTTGATTATTTAGTTCTTTTTGCAATATCTGTAACCTATTTGTTTTAGTTTCTTCTTCAACATGATCCTTCATAAGAGACGCTGGAGTTCCTGGTCTAGGAGAATACTTAAAAGAATAAGAACTTGCAAAATTTATTTCTTTAACAACTTCAAGAGTCTCTTCGAAATCTTTGTTGGTTTCACCAGGAAACCCTACAATAAAGTCAGAAGATATTGCTAAATCACTCCTTGCGATTCTGACCTTTTTTATTAATTCTATATAACTTTCTTTAGTGTGCTTTCTATTCATTTTTTTTAATATTTTGTTAGAACCCGATTGTATTGGCAAATGAAGATAAGGCATTAATTTAGGGTTATTCCCATGCTCCTTTATTAAATCTTCTTTAATATCAGAAGGATGTGACGTTAAATACCTTATTCTTTGAAGACCTTCAATCTTAGATATGTGCTGAATTAAATCAGTCAAAGAATATTTACTTTTGTTTTCCTTTGACCTATACATTCCATGATATGAACTCACATTTTGCCCCAGTAAGGTGACCTCTTTAACGCCATTTAAAATTAGATGCTCAATTTCAAAAGTAATCTCATTAACTGATCTAGAAAATTCTGCGCCTCTAGTATAAGGAACAACACAAAAACTACAGAATTTGTCACATCCCTCTTGAATAGTAACAAATGCTGATGACTGAGTTTTATTTATCAATGGCAGGAAATCAAATTTACTTTCATTAGGAAAATCATTTAAGACAAGTTTTTCGTTCCTCTTTAATAATTCTGGTAATTTGTGATAAGTTTGTGGCCCAACAACAATATCTACATCCCTGTTTCTAGATAAAATTTCTTTTCCTTCTGCTTGTGCAACACAACCAGCTATAACAATTTTGAGATCATTCCCATACTTTTTTCTATTTTGTTTCATTATTGAAAGTCGGCCTATGTCTGAGTACATTTTTTCAGATGCTTTTTCTCTAATGTGACAGGTATTTAAAATTATTAAATCACAACTTTCAGGTAAATTAGATTCGTAATAGCCCATTGGCTTTAATAGTTCGGCTATTCTTGTAGAATCATAAAAGTTCATTTGACAGCCGTACGTTTTAATGTGGAATGATTTATTCATAGAATAAGTATTGTATAATATTTCCTAGCATTTTTACAAGGATTTAACTCGATTTACATTACTTAGTCTACATGTTGTGTATGATTGATTTAAATCTTTATAGAATTGATCTGATATTTTTTTATAACAATATAAACTTGCATCTTTTCTGCTGTCAAAGCTGGAAAATGATTTGGAATCATGAAAATTTAATTTAATCTCACAATTGCCAATACCAAAAAAATTCCAGGCATGCGAGGCCAAGTCCATAGCACCATACCATGCAAAAAAAGGTCTGAATAATCTATTAATAGGGATGTCATCCATGGAACTATAAGTTATTGAAACAGGTTGTAATTTATAATTTTTTAGTTTTTCATTTTTAACAATTTCAAATAAAGAACTTTTAAAAGGAAGGACTCTATTACCGTCATTTGAGGTGCCCTCAGGAAAGATAATTACATTATACCCATTGGAAAGTTCATCAGATATTTTTTTGACTTGTTTATTTGCTTTTAAAAAATCTTTACGGTTGATAAATATTGTTTTTGCGATTTTTGTAAGTAAATTAATTATCGGCCATCTGTTTATTTCAGATTTTGCGACGAATAAACCATTAATTTTTGATCCAAGTACTATGATATCCAAATACGATGTGTGATTAGATATAAAAAGTGTTTTTCGAGATTGAGGTTGGCCATTACAAACAATTTTTATTCCAAATAGTAAGACTAAACCTCGAAAATAAACCCTAAGAATTGTGAAAAAAAAGACCTTGGGAAGAATAAAAATAATTGTCTGAAAAAATGCTATAAAAAGGGTCCAGAAACAAAGTATGGTTAATATTAACAAAGAAAGTATGGGCGAATAAAACATTATACTTAATGCTCCATGACACCAAGGTTCAAATATTTTTCTTTAATATTAGTTGATTTAAGTATAACACAAACATCAATAGTTTTGAAAATACGGTCTATAACTGCCTCACTCCCAATCCAAGCACCAACTCTTAAATAAGCTTTAATTAAAGGTGGTAGTTGTCTAAAAACTCTCTTTACATCTATTTTTTTTTTATCAATAAGCTCCCAATTAATTTTGTATTTTAACATAGCTCGAGTATTATATTTACATGGGGCTTTGTGAAAATAATTTAAGTAAGATAGTTCATTTAAAATTTTAATGGGATTAATCTCAGGAAAGCTGGCACAACCAATTACAAAACTGTATTTTTTGGCACTAATCTCCGATGCTAAACCCTTCCAAAGCATTTTGATGATTTTACCGTCTCTATATCTCTTATCAACGCATGATCTTCCAACCTCAAGAATGCTTTTTTTATATTGCCTTAGCGAGTCCAAATTGAACTCTTTAGCAGTGTAAAATTTTGAGTGATCGTTAACTTTGTCTCCAGAGAGGAGCCTATAAGTGCCGACGACTTTTTTATCAGAAATATCTTTGTCAATAACAACAAGATGTTTACTTATATAATCATAGGAATCTTTATCAATTTTATTACTTTGTTTTGAATTGAAGAAAGTATTATATCTAAGCCTTTGAGCATTAAGAAGTAATTCATCCTGACCATCAATTAGTCTCAACTCTAAGTTTTTGCTCCTAAACAATACGTTTGATTCATTATCTACAGCACCTTTACAAACACTTTGTTTGGTTTCTTCTTTAATATTTCCCTTTGAAAAATTTCTAATGTAAATTACATTTCTTGCTAAAAACTTGACTTTATCAAACATAGTTAAAAATTTTTTTTCCTGAAGTATATTGTATTTGATCTTTCTTGGAGGATAAACTAAAAAACTAAATGCATTAGTAGAAAAATGTGTTTTATAGTCTTTAAAATTTTTATTTTTACCAACTTTTGAATTCATTATATTTAATAAAATTTTTTCATTTATTCTTTTAAAAGACAAATTATTTATTACAAAATTATGGCCTTTTTTTGAAAGTTATTATGTATTAGATCAAAATTAATCAGATAATATCTTTAAAAAAAACTATTCTTCTTTTTTGTTTTTTTCAAGTGGCACAGCATAAATTTCTAGCCTGTAATCAACTAACTTATAACCTAGCTCTTGTGCCATCTGTTTTTGCACAGCATCTATAAATTTATTAGTAAATTCTTTTACTTCTCCGCTTTTTATATCAATTAAATGGTGATGGTCCTCCCTAACTGTCTCATATCTTGAGCTAAAACCCTTGAACTCATGTTTTTCAAGTAAATTATTTTCTTCAAAGATTCTAATTGTTCTATAAACAGTAGCAATACTTATTTTTGGATCAATGGCCTGGGCTCTTTTAAAAACAGACTCAACATCAGGATGGTCGACTGCAGTTGAAAGAACTTCGATAATAACTTTCCTCTGGTCAGTCATCTTTAATCCAAGCTTACTACACTTGTCTAATAAATTACTCAAGATTTTTACCTTTATAAATTTTTGAAACTAACCTACTTAACAATAATAATATATTTGGTATATAAGGTAAATTAAATTAATTATAAATTAAAGAAATGAATAAAAAACATACGCTTGATCTTAAAGATGTTGATTGTCCATTAAGCTTTATTAAGACAAGAAAATTTTTAGGACAACAACCATCGGATACTAAGAAATATTTACTTATTAATTCTAAAAAAACACTTAAAGAATTATCAATTACATTAGAAGATTTAAAAATTAACTTTTACGTTAAAAAAAATGGTCCAAAAGATTTTGTACTGGTGATTAATCCCTTAAATATCTAGCTCCATAATTAAAGCGTCATCCTCAAATCCATAATAATTCTTTCTCAAACCAACACAAAAAAAGTTATTTTTTTTATAGAAATTAATTGCTAGTTCGTTTCTTTTATTTACTTCTAATTTAATGTTTTTAAGCGAATTTAATACACAAAAGTTTTTTGCCTCTTCCAGAAATTTAGTACCTATACTTTTGTTCCTGAAAAGTGGCTCAACAAAAATTGTGTAAATATCAAGTCCATCACCAACTCTTATAAAAATTGCTAATCCTATAATCTTATCTTTTTCAAAAGCTACTAAAATTAAATTTTTCTTTGTTGTTACGAAATTTTTAATTTCATCAGATTTCCAAATATTATTCCCAAAAAATGAACTGAATTTCTTTTGAAATAGTTCAACTGTTTTAAACTCCTTAGTGTTAATTTGTCTAATATTATTGTCATTCTGCATAGTGCTTAAAATAATAAATAGGGTTAATTGATCTAGAAGAAAAACCTCTTTGATGCGCAAAAAAAACATTTTTAGCATCATATTCAATGACCTTAAGATTGTGCAGTTTGAAAAAGGTATTATAAAACATCTTGTAATTTTGATCAGAAATAATGGCGATCTTTTCATTTAAGCAAACTTTTTCTATATGATTTTTTATTTCTCTACTGTCTCCTGAATTAATTTCTTTTTTAGGCAAAATAGTATTTGACTTTTTTTTGAAAAATTGGAAAAGGTATTCATCTCGTGAATCTTTAAAAATAACTAAGCATTTTTTCTCAGAAAAGTTTTCTGATGAAATAATAGCTTCAAATGTTGATACTGTTCTAATCTTAGCATTGCAACCTAAGGCTAAGCCCTGAGCTACTGAAATTAGTGACCTAATTCCAGTAAAACTTCCTGGTCCACGAGGAAGTATTATCTGATTTATTTTGTTTATAGGAAAATCTTTATGTAGCTTTTCTAAAACCTTCATAAGGTTTTCAGTTGTCTCTTTCTTTTTTTTTCTTAATTTCTTAAAACTTAATATTTTAGAATCTTGAAAGATTGCAGCTGAAACACAGGATTTTGAACTTTGAAGAGTTAGTGATATCATATCTAATTAAATATCTTTAATTTAAAATAAATGAAACAAAAATTAATTAAAATTACACCCTCAAATCTTGATGTCATAATTGATATGAGATATGCAACTCATAATAATTTTACGAATAAAAAGATATATGAAAATGATTCTTGCTACCTAATTGAAGAAGCTTTTGAGCATCTGGTCATAGCTTCGGAGATTGCTAGTTTAGTAGGATATAAAATTAAAATCTTTGATGCTTTCCGTCCCAGAAGTGCACAAAAGCAACTATGGAATTATTTTCCTAACGAAGAATTCATTGCGTCTCCAATAAAGGGATCGCCTCATTCAAGAGGAATTGCGGTAGATATAACTCTCTTAGATGAAAAGCTCAATGAAATTGATATGGGAACTGACTTTGATGAATTTTCTAAGTTGTCATATCATGGATCAACTCAAATCTCAAAATGTGCCTTCCAAAATCGTTTAACCTTACTCGGAATAATGACAGATGCTGGATGGGATTTTTTCCGTAATGAGTGGTGGCATTATCAACTTTTTAACTCAAAGTCTTATCCCTTAATAGATATTTGACTGATTAGTTTCTGACTATTGAGAATAATTCATCAAACTTCTTGAAATTATTCTCTACCATTAGTTTTTTTAATTCATCTCTATAGCTAGAAATTTTGTTTTGATTTTCTAAATAATCAATCATCTCAAGTCCTACTATACTTTTGCCTTCCATCCTAAGTTTTTTTCTCCTTTCTCTGAAATCTTTAAAATCTTTATTGGTGTTAAGATTTCTAAGATAAGAAGCAACAGATTCAGATAAATTTTTATATTTTCTTTTTACAAAGTCTTCTTTATTTGAATTTTTTTGGAATGGAATTGTTTCTTGGATATTAAATGTGTACTCCCCAAAAACTGCATTTCCTTGTCTTGCATAATTTGTAGAGCCCCAATTACTTTCTTTGACAGCTTGAGTTATTGCAAGAGAAATTGGGATGATATCAACTTTAGCGAGAAGCTCTCCTAAGTTATCCTTATTATACATATATTTATTACAAATTTTATTCAGCCATTCAGGCCAAAAATTTCTAGAGATTTCTTCACCGTCAGTTTCTGTCCACCAATTAAGGATTTGTTTTCTTTCATTTAGAATCTTTTTATTTTCAACAAAAACAATTGGTAAAATTGTTTTAATAAATAAATCCTTTCTTAAATGCAATGGAGAAAGATCCATAAAATCATCGGGCAGAGATGAAAAAATAATAATTTTTTTTGTATTTCCATTAATAAAATTATTTACGGAAAAGTTGTGTTCTTCGTAAATTTCAATCATTTCATTAGATAAGCTAATAAAATTTGAATCAAATCTATCGAGATCGAAATCTTCCTTTGATTCGATAATATTATAATTTACCGGTTGCCCAGTTTCATTTTTATGATTATCAAAAATTAATTCAGAAAGTTTTATTAAATAACTAGATGCTACAAAAAGAATGACAACACTAATAAGTATAGTATTGTTCTTTGTAATGCTTGACATAAATTTAGTTTACTGCTTCCACAGAAACAATTTCTGGTATGTAGTATTTAAACATATTCTCTATGCCAGATTTAAGAGTCATAGTTGAGCTAGGACAACCAGCACAAGCACCTCTTAATTGCAGAAAAACGATGCCCTCGCTAAACTTAACAAATTTTATGTCGCCTCCATCCTGGGCTACAGCAGGTCTTATTTTTTCATCTAGTAATTTTTTGACTTCATTGACAATCTTTTCGTCTTTTTTATCGTAAGTCTCATCTTCAGTATTATCATCAGTTTTTATTTCATTATTTACTAGCTCTTTACCTGAGGAAAAAAAATCCATTATAGTTGAAAGTACTTCCGGTTTTAATAAATCCCAGTCTATAGTGTCATTTTTTGTTACAGAAATAAAATCAGAGCCTAAAAAAACATTTGTTACATTTTCAATTCCAAAAAGCTTTTCTGCTAATGGAGAAC
>CACBWF010000011.1 GCA_902542925.1 uncultured Alphaproteobacteria bacterium | reverse complement strand
AGCTCTTTTATCGTCTATTCTGATTGCTTCTCTAAGTGATCTAGCTAGTCCTTTAAAACAAGATTCAACGATATGGTGTGAATTTTCTCCATACAAGTTTTCAATGTGCAATGTAATTCCAGCTGTTTGAGAAAATGCTTGAAACCATTCTTTAAACAGTTCTGTATCCATTTCACCAACTTTTGGTTTAGGAATTTTTACCCTCCATGCTAAATGAGGTCTATTCGAACAATCAACAACTATTCTTGATAAAGTCTCATCCATGGCTGACAAAGCTTGGCCAAATCTAGTTATTCCTTTTTTGTCTCCTAAAGCTTTATCGAATGCTTCGCCTAAAGCTATTGCAGAATCTTCAGTTGTGTGATGGTAATCTACATGTAAATCACCTTTAGCTCGAAGCTTAATGTCAATAAGACTATGTTTGGATAATTGGTCTAGCATATGATCTAAAAACCCGATACCAGTAGATATCTCTGACTTTCCTGATCCATCAAGTTGTATCTCAACTTCAATAGTTGTTTCTTTTGTTTTTCTTTTAATTGTGCTTTTTCTCATAATTTCTAACAAAAAGGTA
This sequence comes from uncultured Alphaproteobacteria bacterium, assembly GCA_902542925.1. Taxonomy (GTDB): domain Bacteria; phylum Pseudomonadota; class Alphaproteobacteria; order Methylaequorales; family Methylaequoraceae; genus CACBWF01. The sequence continues at coordinate 24,645 of CACBWF010000011.1, read as the reverse complement.
AATTTTTTAAAATTTATACACTATTAACACTATATAAGAATTAGTATATTGTTTAAACATTAAGTTATGAAAAGAGAAAATAAAAACTCCTGGCACTCAACCACTGTTGTTTCAATAAGAAAAGCAAGTGAAGTTGTGATTGCTGCCGATGGACAAGTAACACTTGGTGACTCGGTTATGAAAGACAACGCAAAAAAAGTTAGAACACTCTCAGAAGGTAGAGTAATTACTGGATTTGCCGGTGCCACTGCTGATGCTTTTGCTCTGTTTGAAAGACTTGAAGGTAAATTAGAAAAATCGTCAAATAATCTTATGCGCGCATGTGTTGAATTAGCAAAAGATTGGAGAACTGATCGTTACCTTAGAAGGCTAGAAGCTATGATGCTAGTAGCTGACAAAGAATATAGTTTAATACTTAGTGGAACTGGTGATATACTCGAACCGAAAAATGGTATGATGGCTATTGGCTCGGGTGGAAACTTTGCACTAGCAGCAGCAAGAGCATTAGAAAAAAGTAAAATGAACGCTGAGGAAATCGCAAGAAAAAGTCTAGAAATTGCCGCTGATTTATGTATTTACACTAACAACAATATTGTGTTGGAAAAAATTGTTTGCAAAAAATGACTTCATTTACTCCAAAAGAAATTGTTTCAGAATTAGATAGATTTATAGTAGGCCAAAATAGCGCTAAAAGATCGGTGGCTGTAGCTTTGAGAAATAGATGGAGAAGGCAACAAATAGATGAAGGGTTAAGAGATGAAGTTCTACCAAAAAATATTTTAATGATCGGTCCTACTGGAGTTGGAAAAACAGAAATTGCTAGAAGACTTGCAAGATTAGCACAGGCTCCTTTTTTAAAAGTTGAAGCTACAAAATTCACTGAGGTTGGATATGTCGGGAGAGATGTTGAACAAATAATTAGAGATTTGGTTGAAATATCGATTTCGATGAATCGTGACTTCTTCAAAAAGGAAGTTACTGCTAAGGCAGAAATTAATGCCGAGAAAAGAGTCATAGATGCTCTTGTTGGTGTTTCAGCTTCAAATCAGACTAAAGAAAAATTCAAGAAAATGCTTCGGGGTGGTGAATTGGACAATCAAGAAGTTGAGATTGAATTGTCAGCTAAATCTGGAGGAATGCCATTAAAATCGATGGAGATCCCTGGTATGCCCGGTGGTATGATGGGGATGATTAATCTTGGTGAAATTCTGGGAAAAGGCTTTGGACAAAAAAAAGAAAAAAGGAAGCTTTCAGTAAAGGATTCATACAATTTTTTAATTGAAGAAGAATCAGATAAGTTAATTGATGAAGAAAGCCTAATAAAACAATCTCTAAAAAATGTTGAGGATAATGGCATTGTTTTTATTGATGAGATTGATAAAATTTGTGGAAAGAATTCAAAGGGAACTGGTGAGGTAAGCCGGGAGGGGGTTCAAAGAGATTTGCTTCCTTTGATTGAAGGAACTTCAGTCTCAACAAAATATGGATCTATCAAAACAGATCACATCCTTTTTATTGCATCAGGAGCATTTCATGTTTCTAAGCCATCCGATCTTTTGCCCGAATTACAGGGAAGGCTTCCTAATAGAGTAGAATTGTCGGCACTTTCAAAATCAGACTTTAATTCAATTCTAAAAGAACCTGAAAATAATCTTATTCGTCAGTATATTGAGCTCATCGGCACAGAAGGAGTAGAATTGGAATTTACGGAAAGTGCAATTATGGAAATTTCAGAAATAGCAACGAAAGTTAACGATGAAATTGAAAATATTGGGGCTAGAAGGCTTCACACCATATTAGAAAAAGTTTTAGAGGAAATTAGTTTCTCTGCTTCGGACAAAAAAGTAAAAAAAATTGTTATTGATAACAACTATGTAAAAAAACAAATTGGAGATATATATAAAAGTTCGGATATAAGTAAATTTATTCTCTAAGTTTCTTAAGATATATGATGTATGCTCCATTGCCTCCGTAATTGGGGGGCGCAACATTAAACCAGGAAATTTTTTCTTCAAATACTTTGTTTGATAGCCATTTGGGTAAACTTTGTTTTAGAATTCCCTGTCCTGTCCAACCATCTTCTGTTCTTAATCTTTTTCCCTTTCCCGTTATTATAAGCAATATTCTTTTTCTATTCTCGTAAGAAGAAATAATGAAATTAAAGACTTTTTCATGTGATTCTTTATATTTCAACCCGTGAAGATCTAGTGTAGATTCTACTCTAAGTTTTCCTCTTCTTATCTTCTTTAAAATTTGAGTATCAGGTATTCTTTCACATATATTTTCAGTGTAATCGGCTTCAAAATAATCAAAAGTACCAATATCTTCTTCATCACTGAAATTAGCTTTAGAAATTCTCGTTTTTAATTTTTTTTCAGATTTAACAATTCTTTTCTCAATTGGCTTTACTTCTTTTATGAATTCTAACCACAATTCTCTGTCTTTATCTTTCATTATGTCTTTTTATTCATTTTTTGGTGTTAAATAGTATAGTTTTAATTTTTCAAGAAGCTTTCCAGCTTCAGATCCAGATTTTTCACCCCTTCCAACAAACAGATCCCCCCTATTTGGCCCCTTAATAGCGGATCCCGTATCATGAGTTATCAATAGCAAATTATATTTTTTTTTTTTTGTTTGTGTCAATACAGGAATTCCATAAGGATAAATTTTGTTGTCAACAGCTATACTAATTTTTGGTGTTAGAGTAACACCTCCAGCGCCTTTTGGGTATGATTTGTCAAATTTTTCAAATTTAAAAAATATGTATCTACTATTCTGACTGAATACTTCATCTCGTTTATTCTGATTTTCTCTAAGCCAGTTTTTTATCTTTTCTGCAGAAATACCTTCTTTTTTTAGAAAAGATTTTTTTATTAAATATTTTCCAATTGACGAATAGTTATACCCATTACTCCCTGCAAATGATATTCTTATCATTTCTCCAGATTTTAGTAATCCAATTCCAGATCCTTGTATTTGTAAAAAAAAAAGATTTATATCATTTTTTGCCCAACCGATAACATCTTCTTTTTTATAACTTGTTAAGATTTTTTTTCTGGGTATCATCAAATGTTCACCTTTTTTTAAAATTGGGTGCTTGTACAAGTTATCTCTATCATATGATATATGAAGTAGAGGTTCATAATAACCTGTTAAAAGCCCCTTTTCGGATGACAAAATTTTCACTTCAAGATTTCTATACAAAAAATCTTTTGGGTCTTTTGTGGAGTTTAACTTTACACAAAATTTTTTCCAGCTATTTACACTTCCAAATTGTGGGTAAGATGAATGATTTTTTAGGTTTTTAATCAAAAATCCACTGTTACATGACTTCTTAAAAGGTTTTATAAAAAGATTAAAATTTTCAATATCTTTTTTGTTTTTTGTTATAGACCCGACATTATTATGAAACAATAACAAAGTAAGAAAAATCCATGGAATAAAAAAAAAGATTAAACGTCCAAAATTTCTTCTAGAGCCCATATTGGAGACTTGCTATTAAGTTTTTTTGAGAAAATCCAAATTTCTTTTATTGAAAGTATTTGGTTTAAGTCGCCTTCAACTATCTCGTCACTCTGGTTTTTTGTAACTTGAATTTGTTGACTTTTATACTCAACATGTATACGTGCAATATTTCCATTTGTTTCAACATCTTTAATCACAGGTTCTTTTAACTCAATGATTTCAATCTCTAGTCTTTCATTGCTTTTCTTTCTTTTTTTAATCTCTTTTTTATATTCGTCAAGAATCTGTCCTGAAAGAAGTTTTGAAAGCTCGCTTTCTTTGTTATTAACATATGAGTCTATAATGTACTCAAATGCCTTTTTTGCTCCATCCAAAAATGTCTTAAGATTGAAGGTTTTGTCATTTTGTTTGATATAATTTAGTTTTTCATTCAAAGAGCTATTTTCTTTATAATCAATTGGATGATCTTTTAATGTTTTTTTTGTATTAATTTCTAAATCAGGTTTAGTTTCATTTGATGTATTTTTTCTTGTTGTGATCCTTTCAACAAAATCTGGTTCGTTTCCAGTCTTTTTTCCTAAAACACTTCTCAATCTGTTAAGAATAAAAATTGCTATCATTGCTAAAATTAAAATGTCTATATAAATCATTGTCTTTATTTTTCTATATAATTATAGCATATAATCTTTTAAGAGATTTTAGAATACAAATGTTGTTTTTTGTAATATATTGTAATTTTTTTAACTAAAGAAAGAATTTTATGAAAAAAAAAGAAGAAAATAATCAAGAAAAACAAGAAAATACTAATTTTCAGTTCATTATTAATGCCCAATATCTTAAAGATCTTTCTTTTGAAAATCCAAATGCTCCTGATTCCTTAAAACAATTTGAGGAAAAACCGGAAATAAAAATCAATGTAGACATTAATACCAAGCCTCTAAAAGATCATGGGGACGGCATCTACGAGGTAGACCTTATTATTAAGGCGACTACATCGATTAAAAAAAAAAATTTATTCTTAGTTGAAGGAATATATTCAGGCATCTTTACTATTAAAAATGTAAAAGACGACATATTAGAAAGAATGCTTTTAATAGAATGTCCAAAGTTTTTGTTTCCTTTTCTAAGATCAATAATTTCAACATCAACCAGAGAGGGTGGGTTTCCACCCCTAATGATCACTCCAATCGACTTTATTGCTTTATATGAGTCTAGAAAGCAAAAGAAGAATTAATTCTTTAATTTTTTCCAAATCGGGTCTTTTAATTTTTCTATTAAGTAATTGTGATCTTTATGGTCTTTGTTGGTGGGATATATTATCGGAGTTTCCAATTTTTTATTAAAAAAACTTGCTTTTTCTTGATCTTTTGACTTAATTTCTGTTCCCATGGAAGTGTTAAGAAACTCTAATGGCGTTTGTCTGCCGCCAATAAGCTCGAGGTATACCTGAGCTAACAAAAAACAATCAGTTAATGCGCCGTGCGTTTGCCTAGACTCAAGGCTAATATTAAATCTTCTGCAGAGTGCATTAAGGTTAACTTTTGACCCAGGGAACTTTTTTTTTGCTAACTCAAGAGTACATGTGCACTGACTTTCATCAATTAACTGATACCCCCCCCTAGCAAAATGGCTGTTTATGATAGAAAGATCAAATGCAACATTATGAATCAATATTTCTGAACCTGATAAAAAGGAAACAAATTCTGTTATTTGCGACTCAAATGATGGAAATTCTTTTAAAAATTCGTTGTTTAGTCCATGAATCTTTTCTGACTGCTCAGAAATAATTTTGTCACCTGGATTAAAATATCTATGGTATTTCTCACCTGAAGGAATATCGTCGATAAGCTCTATGCAACCTACTTCAATGATCCTGTCTTCTTTGGGATCTAGTCCAGTTGTTTCGGTGTCCAAAACTATTTTACGTTTAAGTTGTATTGCTTCGGCCATATTTTTTTTATTTTTTTTTGTTTAACTTTTTTTATAAAATTAATAAAACTTTTCCTCACATGATTTTTTCCAATTCCCGAATTAATTCTAGTTACAAATTCAGAGTAAAAAACTTTTTTTAGTTTTTCTTGTTTCTTTAAAAGAAAACTCATTCTTTTGCGGTTCATGTTCTTTCTTCTAAGTATTCTTTGTTTTTGTATATTCTTATTTACATACATACTAATTATATAATCATGTGTTTTTCTATGTAGAGTTTCATTAAAAAGGGGAATATCAAGAAAAACAACTTTATTTTTATTAATAGAAGAGTGTTTCAAGAATAGTTTTTGTTTTTCCCTTATTTTCGGATGAAGTATTAATTCTAATTTCTCTAGTCTTTTTGTGTTCGCAAAAACATATGCTCCCAAATTACTTTTATCTATCTTTCCATTTTTATCAAATATGAATTTTTCCTTAGATTTAAAACACTTCCTAATCTCTTCTTTAACTGCTTTGTTAATTAGTAGTTTACGGGCACACTCATCAGCATCAAACACCCTATACTTTTGGCACTTTATTATTTTGGCTAAGGTTGATTTTCCTGTGGCCACCTGTCCAGTAATAACTATTACTATCATGTCTTTTTTTTTACTATTTTCTTTGCAGATTCTATTTGTTTTTCTGTCGGGTATATATTGAACCAATAATGGAAAGATTCTGCAGCCTGTCGTATTAACATCGACAACCCATCTGAAGTTCTGTGCCCCAATTTAGTGCTTCTTCTTAGTAGAAATGTTTTTCCTTTTTTATATACAATATCGTAAATAAATATTCCTTTTTTTACTACAGAGAAATCTAGTTCTAATTTCTCGCTGGCTTTCATTCCGATAGAAGTACAATTAACGACAAGATCAGTTGCTTTTGGTATTTTCTTGTCTTCCCATTTTTGTAAATTTATTTTTGTTTTGAAATTTTTGCACATAAACCTTAATCTTTTTGCTCTTTGTTCATTTCTGTTTAAAATAGTAATTTTCCCAACTTTTGCCTTACAAAGACTTATTGCTATTCCTTTTGCTGCTCCCCCTGCCCCTATAAGAAATACATTACTATTTTCTAATTCTAAATTAAAATCTCTCTTTATTGATGTAATAAAACCTTTGCCATCTGTGTTCGTTGCACGAATACTTTCGCCAGATTTGTAAATTGTATTTGATGCTTTGGATTCTTTTGTTTCTTTGTCTATTTTATCTACTATCTCGATTATTTTTTCTTTATAAGGAACTGTAATATTTGCACCAAGCACATTGCGCTGCATCAAGATTTTTTTAAGTTCTTTAATTTCGTTTTCCTGGACTAATAGTTTTTTATAATGTGCAATTAAATTATTTTCTTTTATCCAATAATTATGAATTTCAGGTGACAGAGAGTGCTTAATTGGATTGCCTACAACATAAATTTTCTTTTTTTCTATCTTTTTATTTATGAATTCTTTTATTGGGAAGCCCATTACATCCTCTCTTGTTCCTGCAATAAGTTTAATACATTTTAGTTTGTCATCTTCAATTTTATATCCCCCAACTGTTTCGAGTAAGGTTTTTGGGTTTTTCTTCGAATAATCAAGAATCTCTTTTTTGTTTAATTTTCTTAATTTCACAGTAGCCTTAGTCGTTGTGCTCCAAATATGTTTGTTCTTTTTCATTATATATGTTGCACTAATAAGGTTGTGCTCTTTCCCGGAAAACATTTCTAAATTTTTAATTCCTTCGTCTATACTTTTTGCTTTGTTAAATATTTTTTCTTGAAAAACCAATAATTGATCCGATCCTATAACAATGTTTTTAGGGTGTTTTTTTGCTACCGATTCTGCTTTTGCCTGTGCTAGTTTCAGTGCTATTTTTCTAGGAGAAAGAGATTTGTGTTTTTTTTTTTGTTCCGCCTCATCGATTGTGTGTGGCACCACTTTAAAGTTTATTTTATAGTATTTCAAAATTTGTTTTCTTGTATCGCTTTTACTCGCTAGAATAACCTTTGTATCTTTTGTTAGTTTTTCTTTGTTTTCAGTATGCACTTTGTTTTGATTCAGTTTATTCATTTTTCTTTATATTTTTTTTCCACTTGTTATTACTTATAATACTTTTAAAAACATTTTGTTTGTCTTTTTGTTAAAACTTTTATCAACATTTTAATTATTTATTACGTAGTCATAAAATATTTTGTTCCTTGTTTTTCCACAGGTTTTTCTTTAGTTTATGTGTTAGTAATTTGTTAGTATAATCTTATTCTAGATATACCGCGAACAACAACAACAACAAATATATATATATATAATAGTAGATATAATGGGGAAAGTGTTCCAAGAAAATGACAAAAGAAATACTCCTATTTGGTTTATGAGGCAAGCAGGAAGATACTTACCAGAATATAGAAAATTAAGGCAAGAAAAAGGCTCTTTTTTGGACTTATGTTTCGATCCAGAAGCTGCTGCTGAAGTTTCCTTGCAACCTATAAGAAGATTTGACTTGGACTTTATAATTTTATTTTCCGACATCCTTGTTATACCCTTTGCATTAGGACAAAATCTTCGTTTTGTTGAAGGAGAAGGACCTGTTTTAGGGGATTTGATGGCCATAGAAAAATTAGAAAAACTAAACCTTGAGAAATGTCTTAAAAAGATTGCTCCAGTATTCGAAACCTTAGATATTTTAAAGCAAAAAAAAGAAAATAAAACTTTGATTGGGTTTTGTGGTGCACCTTTTACGGTAATGAACTATATGGTTGAAAAAGGAACATCTGTGTCGCATCACAAAATTCTTAACTTTATAAGAAATCAAGAAAAAAAAGCAGAAAGATTGATTTATATTCTTCAAGAAATTTCTGTTTTATACCTAAAGAAGCAAATCAAAGCCGGTGCAGAAGTAATTAAGGTCTTTGATTCATGGGCTGGAATACTATCGGAAAATGAGTACGAAAAGTTCGTTATTAAACCAAATAAATATATTAACGATGAGATTAAAAAAAGTAACCCGAATATCAAGACGACATTTTTTCCCAGACAATCAGGAGATAAAGTACTCAAATTCATTGAACAAGTAAAGTGTGATATTCTTGCAGTTGATGAAAAATACCCAAAAAAACTTAAAGAAGAAGCGAAAAAAAGAGATATTATTTTGCAAGGAAACTTAAATCCAGAAATTTTACTAATCGGTGGACCAAAGATGGAAAAAAAAATAAACGATATATTGTTTGATTTTCGTAATAACAAACATATTTTTAATTTATCACATGGAGTTTTACCAAAAACGCCAGTGCAAAATGTTACAAAAACTATTGATACTGTAAGAAACTATGAATCTCGAAAATCAACATCCTAATCTTCCAAAAAAAAAAACAGGAATTCTTTTAATTAACCTTGGAACACCAGATTCAACAAATTGGTTTGACATCAGAAGATATTTAAAAGAATTTCTTTCTGACAAAAGAGTAATAGAAGTCAATCCAATTTTGTGGCAAATCATACTAAATCTCTTTATTTTAAACTTTAGACCTTCTAAAACAGCAAAAGCATATAAAAAAATTTGGATGAAAAAAGAAAACATGTCTCCGCTAAGATATTACACGCAACAACAAACAAATAAGGTGAAGAAAGCGTTAGTAGATAAAAATATTCTCGTTGATTACGCCATGAGATACGGGAATCCCAGTATCAGAAGTAAATTGAGACAAATGCATCAACAAGGGTGTCAAAAAATGATTATTTTACCTTTATATCCCCAATATGCTGCTGCAACAACAGCAACGGTGTGTGATGAGGTTTATAGGACTTTAATGAAGATGAGGTGGCAACCAGCGCTACAAATAATCCCACACTATGAATCTGAATCGCTATACATAGAAGCACTAAAGAAAAGTGTGGTGCATAAATTAAAAAACATTTCATGGAAACCAGATGTTATTGTAGCGTCTTATCATGGAATACCAAAAAAATACTTTGACAAAGGGGATCCTTATCATTGCTATTGTCACAAAACAACTAGATTGCTTACAGAAAAGTTAAAAATAAAAATTCCTATAGAAACAACATTTCAATCAAGATTTGGGCCTGATGAGTGGTTACAACCATACACAGACAAAACACTTGAAAGTCTTCCTGGAACGGGAAAAAAAAATGTTTTAGTTATATGTCCAGGATTTGCTTCAGACTGTGTTGAGACACTTGAGGAAATAGCTTTAGAAGGAAAAGAAAGTTTTATTGAAAATGGAGGAAGAAAATTTGAGATGATTCCATGTTTAAATGACAATAATGACCATATTAAGCTATTTAGTTATTTAATAAAAAAGCATTTAATTAATTGATGGAAAATATTGATTTAAATTCCTTGTATAAATATTTCCACCTTGTGTTTATGACAACGTGGATGGCTGGGTTATTTTATTTACCACGACTATTTGTCTATCATTCAATGGCAAAAATAGAATCAAGGGAGTACGAAACATTTATAATTATGGAAAAAAAGCTCCTGAGATTTATTATGAATCCATCAATGATTTTTACTTGGATTTTCGGACTTTTATTAGTAGTACATCAAGAGATATATAATGAGCTTTGGTTCAAAATAAAATTTGTATTTGTGATTTTAATCTCAATTTTTCATATGTATTGTGCTCGAGTTAGAAAGATGTTTGAGTTAAGAAAAAACATTTCAAAAGAAAGGTTTTTCAGATGGATTAATGAAATACCAACAATATTATTTTTGATTATAATATATCTCGTTATTTTTAAACCATTTAATTGACAAGTCATATATAATATTTTATAAAAGTTACTCCTTTGTCGTTTCCCATTAATATGCATTTAAAAGATTTAAAAAAGAAAAATCCCTCAGAGCTTCTAAGAATAGCTGAAGAGCTCAAAATAGAGAATGCTGGCACTTTAAGAAAACAGGATATGATTTTTGCTATTTTAAAACAAAAGGCAGAAAACAATACAGCTATACATGGTCAAGGTGTGTTAGAAATTCTACAAGATGGTTTTGGGTTTCTAAGGTCTCCAGAAGCAAATTATCTACCGGGACCAGATGATATATATGTTTCACCATCGCAAATAAAGTCCAATAGCTTAAGAACAGGCGATACTGTAGAAGGAGAAATGAGAGCCCCAAGAGAAACAGAACGATATTTTGCGATTACAAAGATTGAAAAAATAAATTTTGATGTTGTAGAAAAAACAAAGCAAAGGATAAATTTCGACAACTTAACTCCACTTTATCCTGATGAAAAAATTAATATGGAAATTGAAGATCCAACAAAAAAAGATAATACAAATAGAATCTTAGATCTAATTTCTCCATTGGGTAAGGGCCAAAGAGCTTTAATTGTAGCCCCACCACGTACTGGAAAAACAGTAATGCTTCAAAACATTGCTCATTCTATAACCACTAACCATCCTGAAGCCTATTTAATTGTTTTACTTATAGATGAAAGGCCTGAAGAGGTTACAGATATGATAAGGTCTGTTAACGGAGAGGTGGTCTCTTCAACTTTTGACGAGCCTGCAGTAAGACATGTGGCTGTTGCTGAGATGGTGATTTCGAAGGCAAAAAGATTGGTAGAACACAAAAGGGATGTAATTATCCTTCTTGATTCGATTACAAGACTCGCTAGAGCTTATAATACTCAAGTTCCAAGCTCTGGAAAAGTTTTGACGGGCGGAGTGGATGCGAATGCTCTTCAAAGACCAAAGCGTTTTTTTGGTGCTGCAAGAAATATAGAAGAAGGAGGGTCTCTTACAATTATAGGAACAGCTTTAGTTGATACAGGGTCTAGAATGGATGAAGTTATTTTTGAAGAGTTTAAAGGAACAGGAAACTCAGAAATTATTCTTGATAGAAAACTCTCTGACAAACGAGTTTTTCCATCTATTGATGTAACAAAATCAGGAACTCGTAAAGAGGAGCTTCTATGCTCTAAGGAGGACCTTTCTAAGATGTGGATATTAAGAAAAATTCTAATGCCTATGGGAGTTACTGATTCAATGGAGTTTTTAATAGAAAAAATAAAGAGCTCTAAAACAAATAGTGATTTTTTTGAGTCAATGAATTCTTAGATATTATCTTTATTGTCTTTTCCCGAAAATTGCCGACCCTACTCTAATATGAGTTGCCCCACAGTTTATCGCTTTTTCATAGTCATTTGTCATTCCCATACTAGTGAAAGGAAGCTTGAGGTCATCTGACAATTTTTTCAACTTAATAAAATGATAAGTCGAATCTTGTGCGATTGGGGGGATACACATTAAACCTACAACATTAAGCTTTTGTTCATATTTTGACCATTTAACAAACTCAACTGTATCTTTAAATTTTATTCCAGACTTTTGTTCTTCATCACCAGTATTAACTTGCACAAAAAACTTGTGGTTCTTTGATTTTAATTCTTCATTGTATTCAAAAATGTCATTTATCTTATTTACTAATTTTTCCCTGTCAATGGAATGAATACAATTAAATATTTCGAGAGCTTTTTTTGCTTTATTAGATTGAAGTGGTCCAATAAAATGTAAATCAACATTACTAAAATTTTTTTTAAGATTAGTCCATTTATTTTCAGCTTCTTGTATTTTATTTTCACCAAAAATGCGGTGACCTTCTTCTAATAATTTTGAAATAACATCTTCTCCAAACGTTTTAGATACAGCAATTAATTTAAAGTGTTCAGGAAAGGTTGGAGAATTATTTTTTATTTTTCTAATATTTTTTAAAACTGCATTATAATTATCAAGTAAATTTTCCATTTTATATTATATAATATGCGTTTTCCTAATACTTGGTTTTTTTTTGATCCATATGATAAGAATGCAAAAACTAACTTTACCCGAGTAACTAAAAAAATTGGCATAATTTTTTATAGTAACTCAGAGTTCAAAGATAAGTTTAGTGCAAAAATAAAAGATTACATAGATTTATGTAAACAAAATAGAATTTTTTTTTTGATACAAAATTCAATTGATCTTGCAATTAAGCATAAGGCCATTGGAGTTTTTTGTTATTTAGATTATTTTAAAAAATCTTCAAATTTAAAATTGCTCTCTCTAAAAAGGCCTGGACACATAAAAATGTTTACTTCAGTACATAATTTAAAAGAAATTAAATTCTCAGAAAAAAAAAATTTTGATGTAATTTTTATTTCTCCTCTTTTTAAAACACAAAGCCACCCAAGCTATAGACCATTAGGCTCAGTTAATTTTATTAATTTGTGCACAAAAAGCAGTCTTATAAACCTTGCTCTAGGCGGGGTGACAAAAAAAAATTACAGACGAATAAAAAACAATAAATTAGCTGGATTTGGTGGTATAACATATTTTAAAAAGAATTTAAGGTAATTATGAGCAACATTGGAAAATATCCACATAAAACTTTAGAAAAAAAGTGGCAGGAGGCATGGAATAAAAGAAATGCTTTTAAGAGCAAGAAAATAGGTTCAAAAAAAAAATATATTTTAGAAATGTTTCCATATCCTTCTGGAAATATTCACATGGGACATGTTAGGAATTATACAATAGGAGACGTGATAGCTCGCTTTTCTCGTTCTAATGGTTTTAATGTTCTTCATCCCATGGGGTGGGATAGTTTTGGAATGCCCGCGGAAAATGCTGCGATTATAAATAATCTTAACCCTAATGACTGGACTCAAAAAAATATTTTAACTATGAAAAAACAACTAAAACGCATGGGACTTTCGATTGATTGGGAAAGAGAAATTTCTACCTGTTCTAGAGAGTATTATAAACATCAACAAAAACTCTTTATAGATTTTTATAAAAATGGATTGGTTTATAAGAAAGATAGCTTAGTTAATTGGGACCCAGTAGATAAAACAGTATTAGCTAACGAACAAGTTATTGATGGAAAGGGTTGGCGCTCGGGTGCAGAGATTCAAAGCAAAGTTTTGTCTCAGTGGTTTTTTAAAATTTCCAAGTTCTCAAAGGAATTGCTTGAAGATCTTGATCAGTTAGAGGGTTGGCCAGAAAAAGTGAAAACAATGCAAAGTAATTGGATTGGGAAATCAGACGGATGCGAAATTCAGTTTAAATTAGAAGAAAAAGGCTTTGAAGACATCAAAGTTTTTACCACTAGACCAGAAACAATTTTTGGCGCTGCATTTTTAGGCCTATCATTTGATCATCCGTTGTCTAAACTGTTTTTCGATGATACAGTTTTTCAAAAATTTAGAAATGATGCAGAAAAAATCTCCCAAAAAAAGGAACTTCTAGATAAAGCAAAAAAAACAGGATTTTTTACAAATTTATTTGCCTCGCACCCATTTTTAAAAGAAAAAATTCCAATTTATTTTGTCAATTACGTTTTATCAGAATATGGGACAGGGGCAATTTTCGGATGTCCAGCACATGATGAGAGAGATAAAGAATTTGCTTTGAAATTTAAAATTAAATACAAACATGTTTTACAAGATCAATCTAATGAATCTTCTTTAAGCAATGCACAAACTCAACTTATAAATTCTGAATTCTTGGACGGGTTAAATGTTTCTGATGCTAGAAAAAAAATAATAAGAGAGTTTGAAAATAATAAATCAGGCATCAGAAAAACACTTTACAGGCTTAAAGATTGGGGGGTTTCAAGACAGCGTTACTGGGGATGCCCCATTCCTATTATTTATAGAGAAGATGGTGAAGTAATGACTGTTCCAGAATCACAGCTTCCTGTTCTGCTTCCAGAGGCACCCGACTTTAAAGCATCTAGCAATCCATTGAATCAAAAAGAATGGAAAGAAACGAAGTGTGCTGTAACGGGCTTGCCAGCAATAAGAGAAACTGACACTTTAGACACTTTTGTAGATTCGTCTTGGTATTTTTTAAGATTTTGTGACCCAAAAAATGATAAACAGGCTTTTGATATTGATGAAGTAAAATATTGGATGCCAGTTGATCATTATATTGGTGGAATCGAACATGCAATCCTGCACCTTCTATATTCTAGATTTTTTATGAGGGCATTAAAACATTGTGGCTACAATATTGGTGAAGAACCGTTTAAAAATTTACTCACTCAAGGTATGGTTAATCATGAAACTTACAAAGATTCAAACAACATATGGATTGAACCAGATAAGGTTATTAAAAAAAAAAACAGATACTTCTCTACTACTGGTAAAGAATTGAAGAGGGGTAGATCTGAAAAAATGAGTAAATCAAAAAAAAATACCATTGACCCAGAGAATATAATCGAATTATATGGTGCCGACACTGCAAGGTTTTTTATGATGGCTGACTCTCCGCCAGAGCGAGATCTAGAATGGTCAGATGAAGGAATTAAAGCCACGTGGAAGTTTCTGAATAAAATATATAATCATTTAAAAGCCATAAAGCAAAAATTTGTAATTTACGATAATATCCCAGAAGAAATATTAAAAGAAGATGAATTTTTTGCTTTGAATCAGAAACCTTATCAGAATATCCTGGATCTTGTGATTAATACAACTTTGGATCTTAGAAACTACAGATTTAACACCGCTGTGGCAAAGTTACGAGAATTAGCAAATATCTTATTTAAAGTTGAAAGTAAAAATAAAGTATTAAACAATTACGGGTGGTCGATTTTTGTCAGACTTATTTACCCTTTTGTTCCTCACCTTTCAGAGGAGCTTGCGTTTCTAGGTGGTTTAAAAGGTGAAACCATATCAGAAATGCCGTGGCCAGAGCCGTCAAAAAATATCAATTTTATGGGCAAAGCACCAGCAAAATGTAATCTTGTAATTCAAGTAAATGGGAAAAAGAAATTTGTGATCTCAGTTGATACTAATTTAAATCAAGATGAGTTTTTGAAGGAATTAGATAAACAAAAACCGGACTTTAGAATTACCTTAAAAGTAGTTAAGAAGTTAGTTTATATAAAAAATAAAATTGCAAATTTTGTAGTATGAGGAAACATTTCAAAACATATCTAGTCTTATTATTAATTTGTAGTTGTGGTTATTCTTCGCTCTACAAAACCAATAATGAGCTCTTAAATTATAGAATAAACATAATTGTTAAAACAGAAACAAAATACAGTAAGGACAAACAAACAATAAAAAATTACTTGTATAAAAAACTGAGTAAAAAAGAATCTCAACCTTCCTCACTTAAGCTTATAATTTCGTTGCAAAAAAATGTTTATAGTTTGGGTTTGCAAAAAGACCTTACTAACACTCGATCAGCAGTTAACTATAATTTAAATTATACCTTTTATGATAAAAAAGGGATCCTATCTCAAGGAAGCTTAGATAAATCAACTAGCTTTAATGTTGGAGAAAGTCCATATGCTAATATTGTTGCAGAAGAAACATCCAGCTTGAATCTACTCAAATCACTTGCAAATGAGATTTCTTTAATGGTTATGACACTTCCAACAAAAAGAAAAATTTACCCATGATTATTCAAAGTAATTGTTTGAGAATTGACCAAATTTTAAAGTTTAATTCATTTTTAATATACGGACCAAATATTGGAAAGGTAGATGATATTCTCCGAAAGATTGTGGGAATTTTGAAAACTGATTGGGATAAAGAACTTTCATTAATTCATTTTAATAGTGAAATTGAAAATAAAAATAAAGATTTTATAGATGAACAGTTAAATAGTGAAGATCTTTTTGGGAGTAAAAAAGTAATTATTTGTTCATTTGAATCTATAGGAGTGCTGTCAAAAAAACTTAACTTTGACAAATTAAAAGAAAGTAAATTTGCAAAACTGATTCTAAGAACTGGTGAGATTGAAAAGAAAAATGTTGCTAGGAAACTTTTCGAAAAGAGCCAATATTCTCTTTGCATTCCGTGTTACGAGGATAATGAAATAGAAAAAAAAAAAATCTTTTTTGATTTACTTAATAAAATGGGCATCAACATTCCAGATAGTATATCTTCAACAATAAATTTTAAAGAATTTAAAGAAAGGAATATTTTACGGCAAAATGCAGAAAAAATAATTTGTCATATTTTAGGAGGCGAAAAGAAACCAGAGGGAAACTTGAACTATATTATTAAAGAATTTTCAGCATTTAGTATGGATGAACTAATTTACTCAGTTTTTTCGGGAAAGATAAATTTTTTTGAAAAAGGTTATCAAAGCTTGTGTAATCAAGGCAAAAATCAAATTACAATTTTAAATGCTTTTTCGAGACATGTACAAAAACTTAAATTATATCTCAGTTATTACAGTAAAAATAAAAATGTAGAATTCTCCATGAAGAAATTATATCCGCCTATTTTTTTTAAACAAAAAAAAGAATTTCTATTTCATACTAAAATTTGGGAAATTAAAGATCTTGAAGTAATTTCTAAAGACTTACTTGAAGCTGAAATACAAATTAAATCAGGCTCATACAGACATTTTCTAATTGACAAAAAAATCTTTTTAAAGATTGCAATGACTGCATCAAAAAAAAGAAAAAATTTTAAATCTTAAATTGTTCAGCTCTAATTACAAAATCCGTCGGTCATAGTACACGGGCTAACTGAGATTGATTGATCGGGAGTAGTTACGGTCACTTTTCTATCAAGTCCCATTCTAGAACGATGTTGAGTTTTAGATGGCAATAATTTATCGTTAAGGTTTTCAAGCTGTTGCAATCTTAAGAGAATTCCTGCACGCGTACGAGGCCCAGGCCTTCCTCTAAGAATGTTAAATACAAGGTTTCCAAAGTCATAGTTTGATGCAAGGCCTGAACCATCTCCAATACTTAATGTCCCTCTATTAATTGTGTAAGAACCTAATTCATCTGCGTTATTTATATATCCCACACCACTTAGGACCAGAGATTCCCCAGATACCAAGTTCTCAAATCCTAATTCTGAAGCATTAACAGATAAAATACCGCCTGGATCGCGCCTTCCTGTTAAGTTAAATAATCTTTTTGATACTATTAATGTAGCTCCAGATAAATAATAATTTGGATTATTTGAACGCAATGTTCCAATTGTAACACCCTTTGATCCAACTAATGCTGTGCCAAAAGAACCAGTTCCGGATAGTTGCATAGAATCCCCTGATATAAGCTCAGAAAAAGTTGAAAAGTCGCTACCTTGAGCTGAGGTTGTGCCATCATAAGGTCTTGATCCGGATGCAGTTGTTGATTTTGGCGTAATGCTCAATTGAAGGGTTCCATCCGATAAAGTGTAATTATTAGCATTCCCAGAATTATTGCCTAAAGCTAAAGTCCCTATGCCTACAGATTTATTTGTTCCTACATCTTTTGATTCTAAAACACCTGAGCCTGACAAAGTAAGCGTTTCACCACTAATAAGATTTCCAAGTGAGCTTAAGTCGCTAGACGATGCATTCGTTGTTCCATCATAAATCCTTGTTCCAGATAAATTAACAGGTCTTTTATTGATGTTTGCTAAGTGGGTTCCTCCAGTTAAGGTATAATTAGATTCAGAACCAGTTCCGCTTGATAGGGCTAAACTACCCAATGTGACAGATTTTCCATTTGCCGCATTTGAAGAACCAATGCTGCCAGAACCTGAAAGTGTTAATGTTTCGTTTCCAATTAAGTTGCCAATTGAAGGATCATCGGAGCCACTAATATTTGTTGTGCCATCATAAACTCTTGTAAAAGTTACATTGACCGGTCTTTTGCTTATAGTAAGAGTTGCCCCATTTAAATTGTAGTTTGTAGCTGCTCCACTTCCATCTGCCAGAGCAAGATCACCTAAAGTTACTACTTTGCTTGATTCAACAAGTGCAGATGAAACAGTCCCTGATCCAGAAACCGAAAGTGTTTCACTACCAATCAACCCTGAAAAGGTACTGAAACTTCCAGAATTGGCTGCATTTGTTCCGTCATAGACCCTAGAGCCACTTAGGCTAATATCCTTTTGCGTAACATCCAATAAAAGAGTACCTCCACTTAGAGTATAATTGTCTGATTCTCCTGAACCATCAGAAAGAGCTAGAGTCCCAATACTTACCGATTTATCACTACCAACTGCAGCTGAGGCGAGGGTTCCTGTTCCACTCAAGTTTAATGTTTCTCCACTGACCAAGTTACCAAGTGTTGTTAAATCACTTGCAGATGCATTTGTTGATCCGTCGTAAACGCGCGTTCCACTTAAATCCACAGATCTTCTTGTAATATTAACTTGATGAGTTCCACTAGAAAGAGTGTAATTTGAAACTGATCCACTTCCGTCCGATAATGCAATTGATCCCAATGTTAATGTTTTGTTGTTCTCAGCAGCACTTGAAGAAACAGAGCCAGTTCCACTGAGAGATAGTGTCTCTCCAGTAACGATATTTCCAAAAGTATTTATATCTGAAGCAGTTATTGAGGTTGTTCCATTATAAGTTTTGGAACCAGAAAGATTAATAACTCTTCTAGTAACGGAAATAGTACCACCTGAAAGATTATAATTTGAAGCCGATCCAGACCCATTTGCTAAAGTGAGGGTTCCCAAAGAAATCGTTTTGTTAGATCCTACAGCACCTGATGATATAGTGCCCGATCCGTTTATTGTTAGTGACTCGCCTGAAACAAGGTTGTTAAATGTAGAGATACTTGAATTACTTACAATATTGTTTCCGTCATATGACTTAGACCCACTTATTGTGACATTTCTAGTTGTTACGTCCAGTTCTAGAGTACCTCCGCTTAAAGTGTAATTGTTTGATTCGCCTGAACCATCAGAAAGAGCTAGAGTCCCAATACTTACCGATTTATCACTACCAACTGCAGCTGAGGCGAGGGTTCCTGTTCCACTCAAGTTTAATGTTTCTCCACTGACCAAGTTACCAAGTGTTGTTAAATCACTTGCAGATGCATTTGTTGATCCGTCGTAAACGCGCGTTCCACTTAAATCCACAGGCCTTTGAACAATTGTTAAAGTAGCTGATGATAAATTATAATTTGATGAAACACCGGTTCCCGATATAAGGCTAAGATCATTTAATGTAACGTTTTTGTTTGACCCTGGAGTAACAGTCCCGACAGAGCCGGTTCCTGATAATGTGAGTGATTCCGAGCCAACGAGATTACTAAAGCTTGTCAGATCTGAAGCGCTTGCATTAGTTGTTCCGTCATAAACTCTTGAACCAGAAATTGTTATTTGTCTTTGACTTATACTCAACTGATGAGTTCCGCCAGTCAATGTATAATTTGATGCTGTTCCTGATCCATTACTCAAAGATAAAGACCCTACAGAGATTTCTTTGTTACTTCCAACTGCTGCTGATAGTACTGAACCAGTCCCACTCAGGCTTAAAGTCTCTCCAGAAACAAGATTTGACAGGCTTAAGTCCGAGGCTACAGCATTTGTTGAGCCATCATAGACTCTTGACCCACTGAGACTTAAAGGTCTTTGGAATATTTCAAAACTCGTTGTGTAATTACTTAGAGTATAATTGCCTGATCCTGCGCCAGTGAGAGCAAGTGAGCCAGTTGAAACTGTCTTATTGTCCCCAACTGCCTCAGAGGCAACTGAACCACTCCCCGTCAAGGACACTGCCTCACCACTTACTAGATTTGTTAAGGTAAGAGTTGATCCGTTTACAGTTGTCGTTCCATCATAAATCTTTGATCCGGTAACATTTACGGATAGCTGCGATATGTCAAAAGTGTGAATACCTCCAGATAATGTATAATTAGAAGCATTTCCTGATCCGTCAGAAAGGCTTAGAGACCCTAGAGTCAAGCTTTTGTTCATCCCTACATTTGCATTCGTTACAGTTCCTGAACCTGATAGAGTAAGAGATTCTCCCGAAACGATGTTTCCAAACGTGGAAATATCAGAACTTGAAACTGTTGTATTTCCATCGAATGCTCTTATTCCATCAAGACTTAGAATTCTTTTATTAATATTAATTGTTACATTTCCTAAAGAATAGTTTGATGCTGCACCAGAACCGTTTGCAAGAGCTAAGGTTTGATGAGAAACTGATTTATTGCTGCCCACTGCAGAGCTTGCTACTGATCCATTGCCAGAGAGTGAGAGAGTTTCACCACTAACAAGATTAGTAAAAGAAGTAAGATTAGATGCAGCCGCGTTTGTAGTTCCATCATAAAACTTAGAACCTGTTACAGTAACTGGACGCTTAGTTATTGCCATTGATAGAGCGCCTGTAAGTGAATAATTTGATGCACTGGAGGAGCCATCTGAAATTGCAAGACTACCAATATTTGTTATAGTTTGAGATCCAACAGCAGCTGAGCCAAGAGTTCCTGTCCCTGACAATGAAATGTTTTCTCCTGAAACCAAGTTACCCAACGAGAGATCTGAGGCGGCTGCATCTGTTGTACCATCATATACCCTGCTTCCAGATAGATTAACTGGTCTTAGAGTAATGTCGGCTGAAATAGTATTTGCAATACTATAATTAGATGCTAATCCACTTCCGTCTAAAAGTTGAAGCGATGTGTTGGTTACAGTTTTATCATTTCCAATATTACCAGAAGCCACAGTTCCTGAACCAGTCATTGATAGAGTTTCTCCGCTTACGATACCTGAAAATGTTGAAAAATTTGATCCTTGAATAACATTAGTTCCGTCATAAACTTTGCTGCCTGAAATAGTAAGAGATTTTTGAGTAATATCTAGTGTAGCTGATCCTAGAGTGTAATTTGCAGAACTGCCTGTTCCATTTGATAAAGAAAGTGATCCTATTGTAACAGATTTTGATAAGCCAACATTTGCTGAAGATACCGTTCCTGATCCAGTTATATCTAATGTCTCACCGCTTACAAGATTATTGAATACACTCAAATCGGATGAATTAACAGTGGTTGAGCCATTGTATGACCTACTTCCAGACATACTAATTGATCTCTGAGAAACGGAGAGTTGATGTGTGCCCCCATCTAACGTGTAATTAGAAGCTACCCCAGTGTCATTGTTTATTTCAAGTGTATTAAGAGACACTGATTTATTATTACCCACATTTGCACTTGTAATTGTACCAGTACCAGACAAAGAAAGAGTTTCAGAACCAACTAAGTTAGACAAAGTTAAATCAGATGAAACTGCATTAGTTGTACCGTCATAAATTCTAGTACCACTAATGTTTAAAATTCTTGGCGTTATATTTAATGTTCTTGTTGATCCATTAAGTGTGTAGTTAGCTGCTAATCCTCCATTTGAGCCGTTTCCAAGTGAAAGTGACCCCTGAGATACATCATAATTATTGGCTACTGCAGATGATGTTATTGTTCCAGCGCCACTAAGAACTAGTGTTTCTGACCCTATCAAGCCGCTAATAGTTAGATCAGATGCAGAGGCTAGGGAAGAGCCATCGTAAGTTCGCGAACCACTTAGAGAAATTGCAATAGGATTCACTGAAAGAGAAGCAGATGAAATAGAATAATTTGAGGCACTACCAGATCCATTTTGCAAGGCTAGTGTGCCTAAACTTACTGTTTTTGAATTACCAGTATTTGCTGATGAAACTGATCCCGAGCCTGAGAGACCTAAAGTCTCACCACTTACGATATTACTAAATGTATTTAAGTCAGAATTATTTACAGTTGTGTTTCCGTTATACAATCTAGAACCTGATAATGTTAATGGACGTGGTGTAACAGAAAGGGTAAAAGAGCCTCCTGAAAGTGTATAATTTGAGGCGGCTCCAGATCCATTGCTTATTGAAAACCCATCTGATGTAACACTTTTATTGTTTTCAACTTCAGCACTGCTAATTGTGCCTGATCCAGAAAATGTAATTGTTTCTGACCCTGCTAAGTTGTTTAGGGTCAGATCTGAAGATGTAACATTTGTTGACCCATTATAAGCTCTGGAGCCAGAAGCATTTAATACCCTTCTTGTAATTTCGAATGATGTATTTCCAAATGTGTAGTTAGATGCCGTTCCACTTCCAGTATTTCCTAACGCTAATGTCCCAAGTGTAATTGCTTTATCTGAACCTACTGATGAACTTGATACAGAGCCGGAACCACTTATAGTTAAACTCTCACCAGAAACAAGATTACCTAGTGCGAGACTCGCAGCTGTTACTGAAGTAGATCCGTCATAAGATTTACTACCAGTGATATTAATCCATCTCTGCGTTACATCAAATGTCCCGCTTCCTAGGGTATAATTACTTGCTAGACCTGTTCCATTTTGTAGACTCAGTGTTCCTGTTGTAATGCTCTTACCTGTTCCTACATTTGCCGAGGATATGGTACCTGAGCCCGAGATGCTCAATGATTCACCTGTTGCTAGATTTGAAATCGTCGTTAGATCTGATCCGTTTACCGAAGTAGATCCATCATAAACTTTTGTCCCACTATATGTAACCGCTCTTGAGGTAATGTCGTAAGTATGAGTGCCACCTGTTAGAGTGTAATTTGATGCAGAGCCTGATCCATCAGAAAGCGATAACGTATTTAGTGTAATCGTTTTATTTGTTCCAACATTTCCCGAGGTTACCGTGCCAAAGCCTGATAAGGAAACGGTTTCTGATCCAACTAAATTACTAATTGAGAGGTCTGATGAATTTGAATTCGTTGTTCCATCGTAAACCCTAGATCCATCTAAAGATAAAATCCTCGGAGTTATCGATATGATACTAGATCCTCCAGAAAGAGTGTAATTAGTGGCCAAACCACCATTGGAACCATTTTGTAATGTCAAACCTGATAAGTTTGTTAAGGGTTTATTATCACCTACATTGGCATTTTCAACAACTCCATTGCCAGATAGAGTAAGAGTTTCACTACCAACTAGATTATTTATTGTTGGAAGATCAGCAGCTATTGCGGTTGCAGAGCCATTATATTGTCTTGAACCGCCGCTTAAGCTGACAACTCTTCTATTAATAGTAAAACTGTGAGTCCCTCCTGTGAGTGTGTAATTTGAAGCAGTGCCCGTTCCATTGGAAATACCGATTCCGGCCAAATTGTTAATAGTGTAACTGCCGGCATTAGCTGAGCTTGTAGAGGCTGTTCCAGAATGAACCAATGTTTCACCTCCTGCCAAATTAGATAGTGTGATTGCATTTGCAAGTGCATCAGTATTAGCATCATAGGATTTTGATCCTGAGGAATTCAATGGACGTTGAGTAACAGTCAGCTGGTGGGCTCCACCAGACAAAGTATAATTAGCTGCTAGTCCACCATTTGAACCGTCAGCAAGTGTTAGTGTCCCAACAGACACTGTCTTATTTGACCCGACATCCCTGCTTGCAATTATGCCGGTTCCTGATAAGACTAATGTTTGTGATCCTACTAAATTAGTTTGTGTAGACAAGTCAGACGCTTCTGCATTGCTTGTGGCATCATAAAGACGATTTCCATTAACACTTATTATTCGCTCGGCTATTGTAAAACTATGCGTCCCACCTGTGAGTGTATAATTTGAAGCAGTGCCAGTTCCATTGGAAATGCTGATTCCAGCTAAATTATTAATAGTATAACTACCTGCATTAGCTGAACTTGTGGAAGCTGTTCCAGAATGAGCTAGTGTTTCACTTCCTGCCAGGTTTGACAATGTAATAATACTTGCAATCGCATTACTGTTAGCATCATAAGTTTTTGAGCCAGAGGAATTCAATACACGTGGTGTAATATTAATTACAGTTGAATTTAAACTATAGTTTGAGGCTAATCCAGCTGATCCCCCCGACCCATCTGCAAGCGCTAAATTTCCGTTATTAGACATAGAAATACCATTGGCTACATTTGCAGATGATGCTGTTCCTGATCCTGTCATGGTTAAATTTTCACCGCCTTGTAAGGCGTTAAAACCACTAAGGGTCGACCCAGCTGCCGTTGTGCTTGCGTCATATTGTCTGGCAAGTGTTGCATTCAATGGTCTTTGATTTACAGTTAATTGATGTGTTCCGCCTGATAGAGTGTAGTTTGCTGCTAGTCCACCATTTGAACCATCAGCAAGCGCTAATGTACCCACAGACACTGTCTTGTTTGATTCTACATTCTTACTTGTTATTGTGCCTGTACCTGATAAAGCTAATGTTTGTGAGCCTACCAAATTACTATGAGTAGAAAGATCAGATGCAGTCGCGTTAGTTGTGGCATCATATAACCGGGTTCCACTTAAATTTATGACTCTTCTATTTACAGAGAAACTATGCGTTCCCCCTGCAAGTGTATAATTTGAAGCAGTACCTGTTCCATTGGAGATGCTGATTCCAGATAAATTATTGATCGTATAACTTCCAACATTTGCAGAGCTTGTAGAAGCTGTTCCAGAGTGAGTTAATGTTTCTCCTCCTGCTAAATTAGACAACGTAATTGCACTAGCAAT
>CACBWF010000010.1 GCA_902542925.1 uncultured Alphaproteobacteria bacterium | reverse complement strand
TATTCAATTTAACTTTTTGAGGTAATCAGCAAATACTTTAACTACCTCTTTTGTTTTCTGAAAAGTTATTTGAACCTTATCATTGCTAATACCAAGAACTGTTCCTTCACCAAGATTTTCATGTAAAACCTTGTCCCCAACTTTAAATTTTTCGCTTTTTATTGATTCTAAAACTCTTGGGTATTTCTCTTCCATTTTGTCTTCAATTTTGAGATCACAACTTTTTTTTGGAAGTTCTGATAAAAATCGTGATGGAATTGTTCTATATAAAGATTGGTTGTATTGTTTTCTATAATTTGCGAAGAAAATACTTAATGAATTTCTAGCACGGGTAATTCCAACATATGCTAATCTTCTTTCTTCTTCTAAACCATTATTTCCGTACTCATCAATATTCCTCTGGTTTGGAAAGATTCCCTCTTCCCAACCCGGAAGTAATACGGTATCAAATTCTAATCCTTTTGCACTATGTAATGTCATTAACGATATTTTATTTTTTTCATTTATCTCTGAAGAATTATCTATCACTAAGCTCACTTCTTCTAAAAAGTCTCCTAACGAATTTCTATTATTAATGTCACTAACAAGTTTTTTTAAATTTTCCAGTCTTCCCTCTGATTCATATGTTTTATCATCCTTAAGCATATCGCAATAACCAATTTCTTCTAATAATTCACCCGCAATTTCTGAATGTATTTTTTTTGAAAGCTTTTTTTGATTTGATTCTAAAATATTTACAAAATAGTTCATTGAATCTAAAAGTTTTTTTGGAAAAATTTTTAAAACTAGGTATTCTTTAAGAGACTGAAAAAGCGAAATATTTTTTATTCTCGAGTTTTTATAGAGATCTGATAAATATTTTGCGCCTAATCCTCTTTTTGGAATATTAATAATTCTCTCCAAAGCTAGGTCATCGTCCCGATTAATTATTATTCTAAAATAGGCAATAGCGTCTTTTATTTCCTTTCTGTCATAAAACTTTGGTCCCCCAACAACTCTATATTTTATTCCTTCTTTTACGAATCTGTCCTCAATTTCTTTGAACTGAAAACTTGCTCTTGTAAGCACAGCAATTTCATTGGGATTTTTGTTTTTTACTATCAATTGTTTTATTATTTCACATATGCTTATTGCTTCTGCATTATCGTCATCAACATTGATGACTTTTACTTTTCGTCCATCAGAATCATTAGTCCATAAAGTTTTTCCAATCCTTTCAGTATTTTCAGAAATAATACTTGATGCGGCCGACAAAATATTTCCCGTAGAACGATAATTTTGCTCTAATCTAATTATCTTCGATTTCTTAAAATGTTTTTCAAAATTTAAAATATTACTTAATTGTGCTCCCCTCCACCCATAAATAGATTGATCTTCGTCTCCTACACAACAAATATTTTGATGTTTATTAGCTAAAAGTCTCAAAAATAAATATTGTGCTGTATTTGTATCTTGGTATTCATCAACTAAAATATATCTGATTGTATTTTGATAATATTCCAAAACGTTTTCATTTTTCTTTAGAAGGTTAAAAGTTTTTAAAATCAAATCTCCAAAATCAACTGCATTAAACCCCTCCAACCTTTTTTGGTACCTTTCATATACCTTACTAAGTATTCCATTTGTATGTAACTCATATTCATGATTTGAAATTTGATCAAAATCAAGCGCGTGATTTTTTAGACTGTCTATAAAATATAAATAATTTTTTGGATTATGTTTTTTTTTATCCAAATTTAAATATGATAAGATTTGTTTCAACAATCTTAACTGGTCATCTGTGTCTAGAATTGTAAAATCATTTTTTAAATTAACATAATTTGCATTTTTTCTTAATATTCTTAGACCAATAGAATGAAATGTTCCTATATACATACCCTCTACAGGCTTCTTAATTAAACTTTCTACTCTTCTTTTCATTTCGTTTGCCGCTTTGTTTGTAAAAGTAACTGCAAGAATTTGAAAATTTTTTGCTTTATTAGAAAATATTAAATTTGCTAGTCTTGTAGTTAAAACTTTTGTCTTGCCAGTTCCAGCACCAGAAAGAACTAAAAGAGGACCTTCAGTAGATAAAACAGCTTGACGTTGTTGATCGTTTAATCCTTGCAAAAAGTCAGGTTCAGGAATTATCAATAACTTTTCATTCATAACTATTACTTATTTAAATAACTTAGATTTGGAGCTAACCATTTTTCCGCATCTTCAATACTTATATTTTTTCTTTTTGCGTAACTTATTATTTGATCTTTATTTATCTTTCCTATTCCAAAATATTCTGATTTCCTGTTGGAAAAATAAAAGCCTGAAACTGAACTTGTTGGAAACATTGCAAAAGAGTCGGTAAGGGTAACTCCAATTAATTTTTCAACATTTAGTAATCTAAATAACGTTTTTTTCTCTGTGTGGTCTGGACACGCCGGATATCCTGGTGCTGGTCGGATACCAAAATACTTTTCATTAATTAAGTCCTGATTATCAAAATTCTCTTTTTTTGAATATCCCCAGTATTTTTTTCGTATTTCTTCATGCATTTTCTCTGCAAATGCTTCTGCAATCCTGTCACCCAATGATTTAATTAGAATTGAATTGTAGTCATCCTTTTTATCTTCATACTTCTTTGAAATTTCTTCAATACCTTTACCAGCCGTGACGACAAATCCACCCAGATAATCTTTTACATTACTCTCAACAGGTGCAATAAAATCAGCAAGACAATAATTAGCTCTTCTGCCTGATTTTCTGCGCATTTGTTGCCTAAGAAAAAAAAGTTTCTCTTGAATATTATTTCTTTTTTCATTTGTATATAGTTCTAAATCATCATTTTTTGAATTGACCGGCCAAAAACCAATAATCGCTTTTGGTACAGTCAGTTTATCTTTTTGAATTTTTAATAACATTTTTTGTGCATCATTCCATAAATCTCTTGCAGAACTTCCAATTATTTTATCATCAAGTATTTCAGGGAATTTTCCATAAAGCTCCCAAGCAGAAAAAAAAGGATCCCAGTCAATATAAGGAATTATTTCTTTAATTGAAAAATTATTAAATAACTTCAGTCCAAGAAAAGAAGGCTTGACTGGCTTTTCTTCATTCCATTTTATATTAAATTTATTTTTTCTTGCCAACTCAATAGGATAATCAGATCCTTTTTCTTGAGACTTGATAAATTTTTGTTTGATTTCTTTGTATTCTTTACTAATCATTTGAGTGAATGCCATATTATTTTTATATGAAGAAAGTTTTGAAGCAACACTAACTGCCTTTGACGCATCTTGAACGTGGACTACTCCAAAATTATAATTAGGAAAAATCTTAACTGCTGTATGAATTTTACTTGTGGTTGCTCCACCAATCATCAATGGTATTTTGATATTTTGTTTACTTAATTCACTAGCAACAAAACACATCTCATCTAAACTTGGTGTAATTAAACCTGAAAGACCTATGACGTTTACATTTTCTTCAACCGCTTTATCAATTATATTTTGTGCAGGCACCATCACACCCAAATCTATAACCTCAAAATTATTACATTGCAAAACAACACCTACAATGTTTTTACCAATATCATGAACATCTCCTTTGACTGTAGCTAACAAAATTTTTCCTTTTCTTTTCTTTTCTCCAATTTCTTGATTTTCCATATAAGGTAATAATATAGAAACTGACTGCTTCATTACTCTTGCTGATTTCACAACCTGTGGTAAAAACATTTGGCCTGAACCGAAAAGATCACCAACTACATTCATTCCGTCCATTAACGGACCCTCGATTACATCAAGAGGTTTCTCGGCCCTCTTTCTTAGTTCTTCGGTATCAGCCTCTACATAATCATTTATTCCATTTACAAGTGCATACTCCATTCTTTTTTCAGGATTAAGTTTTCTCCACGATTTATCTTTTTTTATTACTTTTTTCTTGCCAGAAAAGGTTTGAGCAAGGTTAATTAAATTTTCTGTTGCATTTTCATTTTTATTAAAGAAAACATCTTCAATTGCATTTTTAAGTTCGTTTGGTATTTGATCATAGATTGTAATTTGACCTGAATTTACTATTGCCATATCAAGACCAGCGTTTATTGCATGATATAAAAAACAAGAATGCATCGCTTCTCTGACAATATTATTTCCTCTAAAACTAAATGATACATTGGAGACCCCTCCAGAAACTTTAGCATGAGGAAGTTTTTTTTTTATTTCTTTCGTTGCATTAAAGAAATTTAAGGCATATTCATTATGTTCTTTAATTCCAGTTGCAACTGCAAAAATATTTGGATCAAAAATTATATCATGAGGGTTAAAGTTCAATTTATTTGTTAATAAATCATAAGCTCTTTTACAAATATTAAATTTTCTTTCGCAAGTTTCTGCTTGCCCTTTTTCATCAAAAGCCATAACAATTACAGCAGCACCATAGGCTTGGACTAGCTTAGCTTGTTCTAAAAATACTTTCTCACCTTCTTTCAGGCTTATTGAATTTACAATTGATTTTCCCTGTACACATTTTAACCCAGTTTCAATTACACTCCATTTTGATGAATCTATCATAAAAGGCACTTTGGCTATTTCAGGCTCACCCGCCAGAAAATTTAAGAAAATCTGCATTGCCTTTTCGGAGTCGAGCAAACCCTCATCCATATTAATATCAATGATTTGTGCTCCATTTTCAACTTGCTGTTTAGCCACACTAACAGCTTCCTCATATTTTTCATTTAGAATTAACTTATTGAAAACGGCTGAACCGGTGACATTAGTTCTTTCACCAATATTTATAAATTTTTGTGCATTCATAATTAATCTAGATTAAACGGTTCTAAACCAGATAACCTGAAAGAAGCTTTAATTTTTCTAGGGTTACGAGGTTTAAATTTTTCCACAGCTTGTTTCATTTTAGATATATGTTCAGGCGTAGTTCCACAACATCCACCTATTATATTTACATAACCATCTTTTGACCAATTTCCAGCATACTCAGCCATTTTTTCTGGAGTTTCGTCATATCCACCAAAAGCGTTAGGTAATCCTGCATTAGGATGAATACTTACAAAAAACTCATTAAATCTTGATAATTCTTTTAAATAACTATCCAGTTCTTTGGGGCCTAAGGCACAATTAATGCCAATACTTATTGGTTTTATGTGTCTTACTGAATTATAAAAAGCTTCTAATGTTTGTCCTGATAAGGTTCTTCCAGATAAATCTGTGATAGTAGCTGACAACATTAAAGGTATTTTCAAATCTAATTCTTTTTCTATTTCATGAATTGCCATCATTGCTGCTTTAGCGTTTAGTGTATCAAAAATTGTTTCTATTAATATTAAATCCACTCCGCCATCAAGCAATGCCTTTGTTGATTGAAAATAATCTTTTTTTAAATCATCAAAATTTATATTTCTAAAATCTGGTCTGTTAACGTCTGGAGACATTGAACAAGTTCTATTAGTTGGGCCTAAAACGCCTGCAACAAAAACCTGTCTTTTATTTTGTTTTTTAAAGTTTAAAACTACATTTTTGGCAATTTTTGCGCCTTCAAAATTAAGTCTATTAGTTATATGTTCACATTTATAGTCGCTTTGAGAAGTTTGGTTAGAATTAAAAGTATTTGTCTCAATTATATCAGCACCAGCTAAGAGATATTTTAAATGGATTTCGGAAATTATATCAGGTCTAGTTAGGTTCAAAATGTCGTTATTACCTTTTAGAGGGATATCATGATTTTCAAATTCTTTTCCACGAAAATCTTTTTCAGTTAGTTTTTCATTCTGAATCATGGTTCCCATTGGACCATCTAAAATAAGGATTCTTTTTTTTGCAATCTCAGTTATTTTAAATCCAAGCATTATATTATCCATTAATCTTTACACCTAAAAGATGACATATAGCAAAAGAAAGATCAGCTCTATTTAAGGTATAAAAATGAAATTCTTTTATTCCTTCATTAAGAATTTCTTTACATTGTTCTGTAGCAACTGATGCAGCTACTAACTTTCTAGTTTCTGAATCCTCATCTAATCCATTAAACATTTTTTTTAGCCATAATGGAATTGAACAGTTCATTGATTTGGCAAATTGAATAGTTTTGTTAAAATTAGTAATCGGTAAAATTCCTGGAATAATAGGTATTTGAATATTTTTTTTTTGAGCCAATTCAATAAATTTAAGATATCTAGATGTATCAAAAAAAAACTGCGTAATTGCTCTATTGGCACCAAGATCAATTTTTTTTTTAAGAATATCAAATTCTTGTTCTATTGATTTTGAATCTGGATGACATTCAGGATATGCAGAAACTGTTATTTCAAAATCTCTTTTTTTCTTTAAAACTCTGATTAAATCAGTTGCAAATCTCAAGTTTTTGTCTTGATAAGATTTTTTTTTGGGAACATCCCCTCTTAAGGCAACTATGTGCTTTATTCCATCATCCCAGTATTTATCGGCTATATTTTCTATTTCATCTACTGATGAACCCATGCATGTAAGGTGTGCTGCTGGTTCAATGTTGGTTTTATGTTTTATTTGCTTAACAAGTTTGTGCGTTCTATCTCGAGTTGATCCACCTGCACCATATGTAACAGACACAAATTGAGGTTTCAATGGCTCAAGTCTTCTTAGATTTTTCCACAATGATTCCTCTTTAATTAAGTCCTTTGGGGGGAAAAATTCAAAAGATACATTAACTAGACTATCTGTTTTATTATTTTTTAAAATTTTAATACCTGTTTAAATAATTTTTTTATATCAATTTATACAATCTTAGTTTATTTTTCTAGATGAATGATTATTTAGATATTAATAATTTATTTTAAAATTTTTAAATTTTATGCTAAATTAGCATTTAAATTATATACTATATTATGAAATATCTTTTAAATAAATACTATATATTGTTTTTTGGGTTAATTTTGACCATATCTAGCTGTTCTACCAACAATCTTGCTGAAAATGGTAATAACACTGATCCTTTTGAGCAAACCAATAGAGATATATTCAAATTTAACAATGGTGTAGATGATTATTTTTTTAAACCAGTAGCACGCGGATGGAGAAAATTACCTTCATTTCCAAAAGATAATTTGGCAAACTTGGCAGAAACTGCATATGCACCTTTAAGCCTTGCAAATGCAATGTTACAGTTTGATACAGAGGGAGCAAGCGTAATAATTAGAAGACTGCTAATTAACCTTACTTTCGGTATAGGAGGTATGTATGATGTTGCAAGTACTGAAGAGTTCGGAAATATTGAAAAAAGAGAAGAGGATTTTGGCCAAACATTAGCAGTTTATGGTTTTTCTGACGGACCATACATAATGCTTCCTATATTTGGTCCATCCAACCTTAGAGATTCGTTTGGCAGAGTCGTTGATGCAGTGTTCAACCCAGTTTCATTTGCATTTAGAATGCAAAATATTGGTTTAGAAGGTAGATTAAGTCAACCGGTTGTTGCAGGAGTTGAGAAAAGAGAAACCTATTTAGATTATATGGAAGAAATCGAGGAAAGTTCTCTTGATTACTATGCAACAATAAAGAGTCTTTACATGCAAAAAAGAAAAAAAGATATAAAAAATGGAAAAGGTGGTATTCAGTCTAAAATTAATTACGAATTAGATGAAAACTGGGATGTAGGTGTTGATACATTGATAGATAGTCCTACTAAAGCATTTTTAGAACCAGAAATGGAAAAAAAAGTTGATTATATAGATGATCTTCCTTCATCTAATCACCCAAAGTTTAACGAGGAAACCATTTATCTCACTAATTAAAATGTTAAAGAAATCTTATTTTTTTCTTATTTTTTTATTTCCCTTTATTGTTTCGTCCAAAGACCCATTAACCAATAGTAGACTTTTTATTGAAAATTTGGGAAATAAAGTTATAAATACAGTTGCTGACAAAAACCTTGATGACAAAATTAGGGAAAAAAACTTTAGAAAACTATATAATGAAGCCTTTGATAACAAATATATATCTAAATTTGTTCTAGGAAGACACTGGAAAAAAATTGATGAAAAAACAAAAAAGATATTTTTTACTTCTTTCAATGATTATCTAGTTATGGTTTATGCACCAAAGTTCAAAGGCTGGAGTGGTACGTTTAAAACAACAAAATCTTCACAAATAAAGAATAATTTATATCTTGTTGAAATGAAATTAATTAATTCAAAAGACTCACCATCCTTGAAACTTGATTGGAGAATGTACCTTAATTCTAAAAATGAATTTAAAATTTTAGATGTAAACATTGATGGTGTTAGTATGCTTGTTACACAAAGAGCAGAATTTATATCGGTTATCAAAAATAGTCCAGATGGAGTTATGGGACTAATAAAAAAAATGAAAATAAAAACAAATTCATAATTTTTAAACAATTAATGGTAGGCCCGGAGGGACTTGAACCCCCGACAACACCGTTATGAGCGGTGCGTTCTAACCAACTGAACTACGGGCCTATAGTTTTAAAAGACAACGCAAGATAGATTTTACTGTTTACAGAAAAGTTTACAACTATTAATGTACCCACTTATAAATATTAATCTAGAGACCTTGACTGTTAACTAAATGGAATGTAAGTCTCGAAAAAAAATAGGAACAGTTGAGTCCCACAATAAACATTACAAAAACTCTAAGTGATTCTTCTAAGTTTTCTCCTATCCAAATTATGAATCTTTCAGATTTCGATACTTTTAGACAAACTTCAAGAAGTAATATAAATGAAAAAACAAAATTTATAATTTGAATACCCTGAGGTCCTTTTAAAAAAAACATTAGTATGCTAGATGTAATAAAAATAAATGAGTATAAAAAAAAGGGAAATAAGTAATGACCTTTTTTAAATTTCGGTAAAAGCCTTATAATAAAACTATCAATCTTAAATGCCTCAGCTACAAGGGATAGGGCAGTCAGCAAAAGAAGGTGAAAGAATAAGCAAATTAAAATGGTTATGGTAATTAGACTAATTGTCAAGAAAGCTTCTTAGTTTTCTGGATCGACTAGGATGTTTAAGTTTTCTTAGGCCCTTTGCTTCAATTTGGCGAATTCTTTCTCTAGTAACAGAAAATTGTTGTCCAACTTCTTCTAAAGTATGATCGGTATTCATACCAATCCCAAACCTCATTCTTAAAACTCTTTCCTCTCTTGGTGTTAAAGTTGATAAGACATTGGTAGTAGCTTCTCTAAGGTTATTCTGAATAGCTGCATCAAGAGGTAGTTTTGTTTGTTTGTCTTCAATAAAATCTCCAAGATGACTATCATCTTCATCACCTACAGGAGTTTCCAAGCTAATAGGCTCTTTGGCAATTTTTAAAACTTTTCTTACTTTGTCCAATGGCATTCCTAATCTTTTTGCAAGTTCTTCTGGCTGAGGCTCAACACCATTTTCATTAAGTAATTGTCTAGATACCCTCACTAATTTACTAATCGTTTCAATCATATGAACTGGTATTCTAATGGTTCTTGCTTGATCAGCTATTGATCTAGTAATAGCTTGTCTAATCCACCAAGTTGCATAAGTAGAGAATTTGTAACCCCTTCTATACTCAAATTTATCTACCGCTTTCATCAAGCCAATATTACCTTCTTGAATTAAATCAAGAAATTGAAGACCTCTGTTGGTATATTTCTTTGCAATTGATATAACGAGTCTCAGATTTGCCTCAATCATTTCCTTTTTTGCTTTATTAGACTGATTAACACCGTTTTTCACTTTCTGAGATGAAATAATAATTTCTTCAAGTGTCATTGAAGTTTTTTCAGTAATCTGATGAAGTGCATCATAAATTTCTAGAACATCTTTAGATTTAGAAAATTTAACCCAACAAGTTTTCTTCCTTCTTGATAAATTCTTTAACCATGATTTATTTAGAATATTACAGTTATATTCCTCATAAAACTCTGATTCTGGTATTTTCTTTCTTTTTGCAATATTAAAAATCTTACTTTCTAGTATTCTTATATTTCTGCCACAATCATATAATTCTTCAACAATGTCATCTATTCTATTTTGATTTATAAATAGAGATTTTACAATTTCTGATATATCGACTTTTAGCTTTTCAAATTTTTTTATCTTTTTGTTATCAACAATTTTATTGTTGTATTTATGACTCAAATTGTCAATTTGCAGTTTTTTAAGTTCCTTATATTTTCTTGAGAACTTTTTTAATTTATCTAACAATATTGGTTTTAAGTTCTCTTCCTTTTCTAATATAGATAGTTCATTAACATCATCAGATTCAAAATCGTTATTCTCTTCAATTTCTTCTTCAGATTCGTTATCGTCTTGATAGATCTCTGTCTGATCTTGTTCATCTTGCACAAAAAGTTCATCCTTATCTCCAGAAATTGATCTATATGTTGCATCTAGATCAATTAAATCACGAAGAGGTTTCTCACCTTTTAAATAAATATTAAAAAATTCATCAATATATTTCATTGATAGAAAACAGCTTGAAAAAGAATTGATGGTTTGTTTCTTTCCTTCTTCAATTCTTTTTGCAATATCAATTTCTCCTTGTCTTGAAAGAAGATCAACATTACCCATTTCTTTTAAGTACATCCGTACTGGATCATCTGTTTTTCCGGTATCTTCATCCTTACTATTAATAATATCATGCCTTTCTTCATCATCTGTACTCTCTTCATTTTCATAAATCTGAATACCCATAGAAGTTATTTTAGATTGGAACTCTTCAATGCTATCTGAAGACTCATGGGCCAATTCACTCTCAATCTCTGATAAGTTAATGTACCCTAACTTCTTACCTTTTATAATAAGTTTTTGTTTCAAATCATTTGTTTGATCTATTATAGGTGCCTCCTGTTTAGTAGAGGATTCTGAATTCTTTTCGTCTGTTTTCATATTTTTTGTCATATTTAATAAATAGGTTAGATTGCGTGAAAAACAATGATTCTGAAATATAATCCCGTAACATGAACTTATGATGAATATTAATAAAAATCTATTTGCTTTTTATTTTATTAATTTCTCTGGAAAGATTTTCATATTTTACAATATTCTCTTTTGATTTTTTACTTTCTTTGCTTAGTAAGATCTCTTTCTTTAATTCTTCTCTTTCATTCAGAAGCATTGGCAGTCTTAGATTTGATATAATATCTCTAAGAAATAATTTTTTATTTTCATAATCTAAGTGTTTAAAATGCGTATTTTTTATATAGCTAAATTTTTTCAACTCTGATTCGTTCAACTTTTCTTTAATCTCACCCATGTCCTTTGAATTAGAAAAGTAGAAACTTACAAAATCAGATTTATTTTTATTGAGTGTACTGTTCGTAAATATTATGCCATCAATTTGTTCAATAAATTCTATTGACAATTCTTTTTCAAAAATTAAAAAACTTAAAACAATATACTCATTTATATTTTTAAATTTATCAAAACTTTCTTGGTTATCAGATTTTTTTAAAGTTTTTTTGCTAATTATCCTTCTTTTATTCCAAAAATAATCGTTCCTTTTGGAAATCAGATATTTATAATATTCCTGACATAGATTTGAATTATTAATTGAGGATGTAATTTTTTTAATTCTGCTCTCAATTAATGCACTGTATTCAGGTGTTATATTATCAGGTTCATCTAAAATATTACTCCAAATTAAATCAGATAAATTTAAAGACTGTTTGGAGTAATTATAAAATTCCTCCTTATTATTTTTCTGAATAAAACTGTCAGGGTCGTCTCCATCAGGAAGATTCATAAACTTCATAGTTTTTCCAGGTTTCAGAAATTTTAATATTTTTAATGATAATTGATTCATTGCTCTAAGCCCCGCACTATCACTGTCATAACACATAATAGGATTATTTGTGTAACTCCAAATTTTATCAATCTGAGTTTGTGATAAACTAGTACCGAGTGTTGCAACTGAATTATCTACCTTTTTTGAATAAAGAGAAATGACATCAAGATACCCCTCAACCAAAAAGAGGTTATTTTTATTTTTTATCGATTCCTTGTTTTGCCATAATCCATAGATATGATCACTTTTCTTAAAAAGAATACTTTCGGGTGAATTGATGTATTTGATTTTAGAATTAACTATCGTCCTCCCACCAAATCCTACAATATTACCTAACATATTATAAATAGGAAAAGTTATCCTATTTTGAAACCTCAAGAAATTTCGTTTATCTTCTTTAGACTCAATGATAAGTCCAACTTCTTTTAGATCATTTTCAGAGAAACCTTTTAGACTCAAATTTTTCTTAAAATTATCTAGGTCTTGATTACATAATCCAATATCGAATTTATTTACAGATGATTGATCAATACCTCTTTTTTTCAAATAATTTCTGGAAAAACTATTATTTTCTAAGTTAGATTTGAAAATTTTATTAATATTAGCTAATAAATTGTAGAGCTTTGTAATCTTACCAATTTCTTTGCTAGACACTATTTTTAATTCTATTCCTAGATAATCTGCAATTGTCTTAAGAGCTTCTTGAAATGAAATATTTTTATATTTTTTTAAAAATGTAAATACATTACCTCCAACACCACACCCAAAACAGTAAAACAAACCCTTTTCATCACTTACAGAAAATGAGGGTGTTTTTTCATTATGAAATGGACATTTGCCTACAAAAGAATTCCCTCTTTTTTCCAATGAAATAAAATTTGAAAGATAATCTGAAAGATTAATTTTATTTTTAAATTGTTGTAATATATCTTCAGCTGAATTTTTCATCAGCTAAGTATATTTTTTCCAAGGTCTGCCGCTTTTTTCATATCAAATTGTCCAGGATATCTTTCCTTAACAAGTTGCATAAGTTTACCCAAATCTTTAATTGATTCAGCTTGTAGTTCCTGCACTAATTCTTTAATAACTTTTTTTATTTCTTCATCATTCATTTGTTTAGGTAGAAATTGACTTATAATTTTAATTTCACTTTCTTCTCTTTGACTCAACTCAACTCTGCCAGCATCATCGTAAATTTTTTTACTGTCTTTTCTTTGTTTTATCATACTTTGAAATAAATTAAAAATCTCAGTATCAGATATATCACCTTCCTTTTTTTTGGTTCTATTTTCTATATCTCTATCTTTAAGTGCAGCTATAATCAGTCTAATAGTAGCAACCGCAATCTCGTCTTTATTTTTAAGACCATTTTCTAATGCACTTTTAAGCTTTTGTCTTAGATCAACCATATTTTTTCAAAGTTAAACTTAGATAACTGACATAAAACTATTTATAAATCAAGTTTAAATAAATAGAATTACTTTCTTGAATTTTCTATAATTCAAAGTGTATATTAAAAATTAAATGAACAAATCTAAACTTTTATCTACCCCAAAAAAAAGTATTTTACTTCTTGAAAATGGAGAATTTTTTTACGGTTCTGGAGTTGGTGCGTTAGGAACAACAATAGGTGAAATTTGTTTCAATACTTCTATTACTGGTTACCAGGAAATAATGACTGATCCCTCATACAAAGGACAGATTATTACTTTCACCTTTCCGCACATCGGAATTACTGGTGTCAATAGAACTGATTATGAAAGTGATAAAATCTTTGCTTCTGGCTGTATAGTAAATAATCCCTTTTCAATAACATCAAATTTTAGATCTGAGGATAGTCTTGAAAACTGGTTAAAAACTCATAATAAAATGTGTATTACAGGTATTGATACAAGAGAACTTACACAAAAAATTAGAGATAATGGATATTTTAAAGTTTTAATTTCTACAAATATTGAAGGTAAATATAGTATAACAAAGCTCAAGTCAGAATTAAAGAATCATCCAAGTTTAGAGTCAAATGATATGGCAACAGGTATATCAACAAAAACTATTTTTGAGTGGTCAAATGGAAAAAAAAAAAAGGTTGATAATAATTTTTCAAATTTAAAAAGATCCAAATTTATTGCAGTTTTAGATTTTGGTATAAAAGCAAATATCTTAAATCTACTTGAACTTACTGGATATCAAGTGATTGTGTTCCCAATTTCTTTCAAATCTGAAAAGATAATGAAACTAAAACCCTGTGGGATTTTTTTATCAAATGGTCCTGGTGATCCAAAATCTACATATTACAAGAATAAAAGTAACCTTGATTTGCTATTTAGAAAAAGAATTCCTATTTTTGGTATTTGTCTGGGACATCAAATTTTAGCCCTCGCTCATAATGCAACTACAGTGAAAATGCATCACGGCCACAGGGGGGCAAATCATCCAATTAAAAATCTTTTAAACCAAAATGTAGAAATAACTGTTCAAAATCATGGTTTTGTTGTTTCTAAAACAAGAATTCCAGATAATATTGTAATTACCCATAAATCACTTTTTGATAACACTATCGCAGGACTAAAAATTAAAAATAAGCCGTTTTTTTCAGTACAGTATCATCCTGAAGCATCACCAGGTCCAAGAGATAGTAGGTATTTATTCGAACAATTCAGAAGAGAAATAGATAAATATGCCAAGAAGAAGTGATTTAAAATCAATAATGATTATTGGGGCTGGTCCTATAGTTATTGGCCAAGCATGTGAATTTGATTATTCTGGTACTCAAGCTTGTAAAGCATTAAAAGAAGAAGGTTTTAGAGTAATTTTAGTAAATTCAAATCCTGCTACAATTATGACCGATCCAGATATGGCAGATTCAACCTACATTGAACCACTTACTACAGAACATTTAGAGCCAATTATAAAAAGAGAGAAACCAGATGCTCTTTTATCAACAATGGGAGGACAAACAGCATTAAATATTTCAATTGAACTGGAGAAAAAAAAAATATTAAAAAAATATGGGGTAGAATTAATTGGAGCTTCTAGAAAGGTAATTGAAAAAGCTGAAGATAGAAATATTTTTAAAAAAGCAATGAAAAAAATTGGTTTGTCAACAGCTATTGGTTTTACTGTAAATTCCATCTCCGAGGGTAAAAAAGCAATAAGGACTGTCGGCTATCCTGCAATTCTTCGACCCTCTTTTACACTTGGTGGCACAGGAGGAGGTGTAGTTAATAATGAAAAAGAATTTATAGCTACATTAGAGAAAGGATTATCAAATTCTCCTATTAATGAAGTTTTAATTGAAGAATCAGTTTTGGGTTGGAAAGAATATGAAATGGAAGTTGTTAGAGATAAAAATGATAACTGCATAATAATTTGTTCTATAGAAAATATTGATCCAATGGGAGTGCACACTGGTGATTCAATGACAGTTGCTCCAGCATTAACACTAACAGACAAAGAATTACAAGAAATGAGAAGTGAATCAATAATGATTCTTAGAGAAATTGGGGTTGAAACTGGTGGTTCCAACGTACAATTTGCCGTAAATCCTAAAAACGGGAAAAGAATAGTTATTGAAATGAATCCTCGTGTTTCTAGATCTTCTGCCTTAGCATCAAAAGCTACTGGATTTCCTATTGCAAGAATAGCAACAAAGCTTGCGATTGGATATTCATTAGATGAACTAAGAAATGAGATAACCAAAATAACTCCTGCTTCTTTTGAACCTACTATTGATTATATAGTAACTAAAATACCAAGATTCACATTCGAAAAATTTAGTCGTACCGAAGCAATTCTTGGAACTGCTATGAAATCAATTGGAGAATGCATGTCAATTGGAAGGAGTTTTAAAGAATCTTTTCAAAAGGCTTTGAGGAGCTTAGAGATAGGTATTACAGGATTGGAGGTTCCTGACGAAATTCAAGTAAAAAAAAAATCAGAATTACTCAAACTTCTTGAAAAAAGACTTCCATACAAATTTTTATTGATAGCTGAGTGCCTAAAGAGGGGCATATCAATAAAAAAAATATGTCAAATTACAAATTATGATTTGTGGTTTGTTAATCAATTATTTGAATTGGTTTCAATCGAGGAAAAAATTAGAGGTAAAAAAATTAATAAATTGGAGTATAGAAATTTAAAAAGTGATGGCTTCTCTGATAAAAGAATTTTACAACTCACATCAATGTCACAAAAGCAACTAACTAATCTTAGAATAGAATCTAAAGTTAGGTCCTCTTTTAGAAGTGTGGACACATGTGCTGGAGAATTTCCTGCAAAAACACCGTATATGTACTCTTCATATGTAAATTCTAATAACTGCAAGAGATTTGAAAAAGAAATTAATATTTCAACCAAAAAAAAAGTTATCATCATTGGTGGTGGTCCAAATAGGATAGGCCAGGGAATTGAGTTTGATTATTGTTGTGTTCATGCTTCTTTTGCATTGAAAGAGTTAGGAATTGAATCAATTATGATAAACTGTAATCCTGAAACAGTCTCAACTGACTTTGATATTTCTGATAGGTTATATTTTGAACCTCTTGATGAAGAGTCAGTTCTTGAGATTTGTATTGCAGAAAGAGAAAAAGGTACACTTCTTGGAGTTATTGTTCAATTAGGTGGACAAACACCATTAAAATTAGCGAAATGTCTAGATCAAAAAGGTATCAAAATTTTAGGAACTTCATTTGATTCAATTGACCTTGCAGAGGATCGAGATCGTTTCAAAAAATTAATCAATAACTTAGAATTAAATCAGCCAAACAATGCCATTGCAAATAATTTCTTGGAAGCCAAAAAGCATATTGAAATTATTGGTTTTCCAGTCGTAGTTCGACCTTCTTATGTGCTTGGAGGAAGAGCAATGCAGATTATATATGATTCTCATGAACTAAAGAAATACTTTGACAAAGAAAAGCACCATGTTAAATCGATACTTATTGATAAGTTTCTAAATGATGCAAAAGAAATTGATGTTGATGCGATTAGTGATGGAAAAGAAACATTTATTGCCGGAATATTAGAGCATATTGAAGAAGCCGGAATTCACTCTGGTGATTCAGCATGTTCATTACCCCCGCAAACCTTAAGTAAAAAAAATATCTCTTATATTGAGGAAATTACATGCAGAATAGCAAAAAAACTAAAAATTGTTGGATATATCAATATACAGTTTGCAATCAAAGATAATAAAATCTACCTCATTGAAGTAAACCCGAGAGCGAGTAGAACTATTCCATTTATTGCAAAATCAATAGGGATACCAATTGCAAAAATTGCAACAAAAATAATTCTTGGGCAAAAGATAAGAAAGCTTAATTTAAAATCAAAGATCACTAACTACGTTAGTGTAAAAGAATCAGTTTTTCCATTTGATAAATTTCCGGGTGAGGATATAGTTCTAGGCCCTGAAATGAAGTCTACAGGAGAAGTGATGGGAATAGATCAAAATTTTCCTTTGGCTTTTGTAAAATCGCAAATTTCTTCAGGTAATAATCTCCCACAAAAAGGTACAGTTTTTCTTTCAGTTAAAGATGAAGATAAGGAAAATATTATTTTAATGTCACAAATTCTACAAAAGCACAACTTTAAATTAATCGGTACAAATGGTACTGCTGAATTTCTAAATAAATTTTCAGTTAATATTGATAGAGTTAATAAAGTTGCTGAAGGGTCTCCCCATATAGTTGATAAAATAGAAGGCAATGAAATACAACTCATCATTAACACAACACAGGATTCTCAATCACTAAAGGACAGCCATTCAATCCGAAGAGCTGCAGTAAGGTTTAAAATACCTTATTTTACAACAATTTCAGCAGCAAAATTAGCAATAACAGGAATTGGAGTAATAAAAGGTAAAAAAACTGCTGTTAAATCTTTACAAGAATATTACAAAGATTAATTCTAGATGATCTATTTTTAGGCGTACAAAAAAAAAAAAAAAATTATATAATGTCTCTCTAGGGTATTTATATGAGTGAAAAATTTCCAATGACATTAGAAGGTCTTGAAAAGCTTAAGTCAGAGTTAGAAGATTTAAGAAATAACCAAAGACCAGAGATTATTAAAGCAATAGCAGAAGCAAGAGAGCACGGAGATTTATCTGAAAATGCTGAGTATCATGCTGCGAGAGAAAAACAAGGATTTATTGAAGGTAAAATAAATGAATTAGAAAATAAAGTTAGTAGGGCAGAGGTGATCGATCCCAGAAAAGTTAAAAGTGAAACAGTAACTTTTGGTGCAACTGTTGAAATAATTGATTTAGAAAACGAAATTAAGTCAGAATATAAAATTGTTGGAGTAG
The DNA here is from genome assembly GCA_902542925.1 of uncultured Alphaproteobacteria bacterium. Taxonomy (GTDB): domain Bacteria; phylum Pseudomonadota; class Alphaproteobacteria; order Methylaequorales; family Methylaequoraceae; genus CACBWF01. The sequence continues at coordinate 7,731 of CACBWF010000010.1, read as the reverse complement.
ATGAATCAGACATTGAAAGAAAATTAATTTCAATTAATGCACCATTATGTAAAGCAATGATTAACAAAAAAGTAAATGATATATTTGAGGTTCAAACACCAAATGGTTTGAAAGAATATCAAATAAAAACTATATCATTTAAATGAACACTAATAATACAGAAAAGGTAATAATTATTGGCTCTGGGCCTGCTGGTTACACTGCTGCAATCTATGCAGCCAGATCTGGATTAAATCCACTAATAATATCTGGACTGGAACCGGGCGGACAATTAATGATTACAACTGATGTTGAAAATTTTCCAGGTTTTGAAAGTGCAGTTCAAGGGCCTTGGTTAATGGATCAGATGCAAAAACAAGCTTTAGCCGTTGGAGCCAGAATTAAATATGACAGAGTTCAAACAGTGGATTTTCAAAATTTTCCGTTTGAAGTCATAACTGAAAAAAATGACCTCATAAAAACTTATTCAGTTATTATTTCTACTGGTGCAAGTGCGAGATGGCTCGATGTAGATGGAGAAGATAATTTTAAAGGTTTTGGAATATCTGCATGCGCGACTTGTGATGGCTTTTTCTATAAAAATAAACATGTAGTTGTAGTTGGTGGAGGCAATACCGCTGTTGAGGAAGCTCTCTATTTATCAAATATGTGTAGAAAGGTCACACTCATTCACAGAAGGGAAAAATTGAGGGCAGAAAAGATACTTCAAGATAGATTAATGAGAAAAAAAAATATTGATTTTATGTGGAACAAAAAGATTATTAAATTTATTGGTACTGATAATCCAAAGGTTTTAACACGCATTAATATTTATGATGTTTTAGAAAAAAAAGAAAGTTCAATGGAAGTTGATGGAGTGTTTGTTGCCATTGGCCACAGTCCAGCAACAAAAATATTTAAGAATCAAATTCCAATGGATGATAGTGGATATATTCATACGACTGATAACTTAACAAAAACTAAAATTGAAGGAGTATTTGCAGCTGGTGATGTAACGGATAAAGTATATAGACAAGCTGTTACAGCAGCTGGTTATGGTTGTATGAGCGCTATAGAAGTAGAAAACTTTTTAAGTAAAAAAAATATTATTTAGATTTTATTCCCTCTACGATTATATTGTGAGTATCACATGATATTGAAACCTCTTTGCCCATGGAAATAACATTTCCCGAAAGCCAATCTAATTCCAATTTTTTTTTCTTTTTAAAATCTATAAACATTGATGACGTCAAATTTCTTGGCATTTTAGATATTCTTTCTATCCATATTGCAACGGGATTATAATCAAATTTTATATTCTTTTTTTTTGATAATAAAAAAGTCTCTTCCATAGCTTTAATAAAAAGATCTCTGTAATTTTTGTTATCAAAAATTTCCCCTATTGTCATTTCAGTAAGAGTTGTAATACCGCTGTAAGCAGACAAAAAAATAAATTTATCCCAAATTTTTTGAGTTATTTTATTTGAATATCTAAAATCAATTCCTAGATTATTCACCTTTTCTGAGAATTGGATAATTTTATTTTCATAATTATTTCTAGCTATTATTTTTCCTACAAAAAAAGAAGCTAACCTACCGTTATGAATAATTTGTTTATTATCATCTAAAAAAGATGAAATTTGTGCAACTGCTCCAAAAACTTTTTCTTTTCCAAATTTTTTTTTTATCATACTTTCTGCAATTACTCCGTTTTGAAAGGGTAAAATAATAAAATCACCCTTTGCATATTTGCTTAGTTCATTTAATGAATATTCTAAGTCATAAAGTTTGACTGCCAGAATAACAATATCGAGTTCAGGACATTTTTTAATGTTATTTAAAAGATTGATTTCTTTACATTTAATATTTTCAATTTCACTATTTAAAATTAGTCCATTTTGGCTAAATTTTTTGTAGGTGTTTCCCCTAGCTAAAAAAAAAATTTGAAAGTTTGATTTTAATAAGAAAGCCCCTAAAAATCCACCAATACCACCTGATCCATATATTAAAATATTCATATTATTTTAAAAGAGATATTGCTGAATTAATCTTTTCACATGCTTTTTCAAGTAGATCCATAGATGAAGCATATGATATTCTAAAATAAGGAGAAGCTCCGAATGCTTTACCTGGAACTACGGCTACTCCTCCAAACTCCAGAATAAAATTTGAAAAATCAACATCATCTGAAATGACTTTACCATCAGGTGATTTTTTACCTAATATACCTTTACATGACGTAAACATGTAAAATGCTCCATCTGGCTTAATACATTCTAATCCCTCAATTTTATTGAATTTTTCATATATAAAATCTCTTCTCTTCAAAAACTCAAAAATCCATTTTGGCAAAAATTTTTTTTCAGAATTTAATGCACTTATAGCAGCAATTTGACTAATTGATGTTGGGTTTGTTGTTGATTGCGATTGAATCTTAGCAATTGATTTAATAATTTCATTTGAACCTGCACCATAACCAATTCGCCATCCAGTCATTGAAAATGCTTTTGAGACTCCATTTACGATAAACGCTCTACTATATAATTTCGGTTCAAGATTAATGAGATTATAAAAATTTTTCTCACCATAAATTATATGTTCATAAATATCATCAGATAGAATATTCACATGATCATATTTCATTAAAACCTCGGAAATTTCTTTTAATTCATTATGCGTATATACCACTCCTGTTGGATTTGAAGGTGAGTTCATAATAAACCATTTAGTTTTTTTTGATATTTTTTCATCTATTTGCTTAGCAGTAATCTTAAACCTTGACTCTAAACTTGTTTGCAAAACTATTGGTTTTCCCTTACACAAAAAAACTATATCAGGGTAAGAAACCCAATAAGGTGAAGGAATAATTACTTCATCACCGTCATCAATTGTTGACATAAAAAGGTTGTAAATTACATGCTTACCTCCGACACCTACTGTTATTTGATCGGTGTTATAACTAAGTTTATTTTCATTCCAAAATTTTTTTTTTATAGCTTTCTTCAAATCTAAGATTCCATCAACAGGGGTATATTTTGTGAAATTATTTCTTATTGCTTTTATAGCTTCAGTTTTTATCTCATCAGGCGTGTTAAAATCTGGCTCTCCAGAACTCAGACTTATAATATCTTTTCCTTTAGATCTTAAGTCTCTGGCTTTTTGTGATATTTGTACTGTAACAGAGGGTTGAAATCTGCTTATTCTTTTCGATAAAAGACTCATCAAGTTTAGAAGATATAAAAATTTAAATCTATAATTTTTTAATTATATATTATACTAATAATATTGAAATAAAAAAAATGACTATTTCTTTAAAAAAATTTAAGCCAACATTTGATATTATTGATTCAAGAAAGTTTGAGCTTGTTTCAGATTATTCACCAAGTGGAGATCAGCCTAAAGCAATAGAAAATTTATGCAAAGGACTTACAAAAAAACAAAATGATCAAGTTCTTTTAGGCGTAACAGGTTCGGGAAAAACTTTTACAATGGCAAATGTAATTTCAAAATTACAAAGGCCTGCTTTGGTATTTGCTCCTAATAAAATTTTAGCGGCACAGCTTTTTAGTGAAATGAAGAATTTTTTTCCTAATAATGCTGTAGAGTATTTTGTTTCATATTATGATTATTATACCCCAGAAGCCTATGTTCCAAGAACAGATACCTATATTGAAAAAGAATCATCAATTAATGAACAGATTGATAGGATGCGACACTCTGCCACAAGATCTCTACTGGAAAGGAAAGATACTATAATAGTTGCGAGTGTTTCTTGTATTTACGGAATTGGATCCGTTCAATCATATTCTTCAATGACATTTAAAATTAATAAAGAAACAAAACATAATCTAGATGAAATAAAAAAAAAACTTGTTGAATTACAATACAAACGAAATGACCAAAATTTTGTGCGTGGCACATTTAGAAATCGAGGTGATATCTTAGAGATATATCCAGCTCACCAAGAAGATAGGGCTTGGAGAATATCTTTTTTTGGAGAAAGTATTGAAGACATTGACGAATTTGACCCTTTAACTGGTAAAGTTTACGGAAATCTCAATAATGTAATTGTATATGCAAACAGTCATTATGTTACTCCTAAACCCTCATTAAATAATGCCATTAGAGAAATAAGAAAAGAGCTTGTAGAGAGAATTGACTTTTTCACTAAGGAAAAAAAACTTATAGAAGCACAGAGAATTGAAGAAAGAACAAATTTTGATTTAGAAATGATGGTTGCTACAGGGAGTTGTTCAGGAATTGAAAATTATTCTAGACACCTTACTGGTAGACAAGAAGGTGAACCTCCCCCTACTTTATTTGAATATTTACCTGATGATATAATTCTTTTTGTTGATGAATCTCATGTAACAATACCTCAAATTGGTGGAATGTACAAAGGAGACAGATCACGAAAGGATACCTTGGCTAAATTTGGTTTTAGACTCCCCTCATGTAAAGATAATAGACCTTTAAAATTTGAAGAATGGACCAAATTTAAAGGGCAAACTGTTTATGTTTCAGCAACTCCCGGCACATGGGAACTTAATCAAACGTCAGGTGTAATAGTTGAACAAGTTGTGAGGCCAACTGGTCTAGTTGACCCTAAATGTTTTATCAAACCAGCTAAAAACCAGATTGAAGATCTTATGCATGAATGTAAAAAAGTTGTAGAAAAGGGGTTTAGAGTACTTGTCACTACGTTAACAAAAAAAGATGCAGAAAAAATTACTGACTATTTTAATGAGAATTATCATAAAACAAAATATATGCATTCTGATATTGATACACTAGAAAGAATGGAAATTATTAAAGATTTGAGGACTGGTAAATTTGATATTTTAGTAGGTATTAATTTGCTACGTGAAGGTCTTGATATTCCTGAATGTGGGTTAGTTGCAATTCTTGATGCTGATAAAGAAGGTTTTTTAAGGTCTCATGTTTCATTAATACAAACTATTGGAAGAGCAGCAAGAAATGTTGATAGTAAGGTGATTTTGTATGCTGATGAAAAAACAAAGTCAATCAGTAAAGCTATTGATGAAACAGAAAGAAGAAGAAAAAAACAACAGTTACATAATGAGAAATATGGAATTTCTCCCAAATCAACTACAAGAAAAATTATAGATCTAGATGAAAATAAAACCATGAAAAAAAAAGAGACAGAAGTTATTGGCAATAATTTAAATCAGCACATTGATATCTTAAAGAAACAAATGCTAGAAGAAGCTGAGAACCTAAACTTTGAAAAAGCTGCAACTCTTAGAGATGAGATAAATAAACTTCAAAGAAAGGATTTAGGGATAAAGTGAATAAAACTGCACTTATAACAGGGGCATCAAAAAGAGTTGGATTGTCTATAGCGAAACATTTAGCCTCAAAAGGATTCAACATCGCAATTCACTACAATACATCAGAAAGTGATTCTAAAAAGATAGTTAATGAGTTAAAAAAAAAAAAAATTATTGTTGGAAGGTTTAAACTTGATCTAGCTAAGAGTGATTCTATCAAAAGTTTTTTTACAAGAATAAAAAATCATTTTGGAGCAATTGACTTATTAGTAAATAATGCATCTGTGTTTGAATACGATTCCTTAAAATCTAGTTCAATGAAGAGTTATAACAAACATATGGATATAAATTTGAAAGCTCCTTTTTTTTTAAGTAAATATTTTCACGAATATTTAGGAAATAAAAAAGGAAATATTATAAATATACTAGATCAAAGAGTTGTTAATCTTACTCCTTACTTTATATCATATACACTTAGCAAATCTGCATTATGGACGCTCACACAAAGTTTGGCACTTTCACTTGCACCAAAAATTAGAGTTAATGCTATAGGGCTGGGACCGACTCTAAAAAGTTATAGACAAACTAAAAAACAATTTGATCAACAAATAATGAGAACTCCTTTAAAAAAACAAGTAAAATTACTAGAAATTAATAATACAATTGATTTAATTCTGAATTCTGAGTCAATTACTGGACAGCTTTTTCTTTTAGATAGTGGCCAAAACCTTGGGTGGGCAAACACAAGATCAAAAAAATTTATAGAAGATTAAAAAAAAACTTGACAATGCATAAGTTGTTCACATCAGTTTTTTATTTAATTTTTCTAATTAATATATTGTACAAAAAAAAAATACATAGTTAAATGAGATGGATTATTAATAAATATTTAGCAAAATCAATAGTTTATAAAAATGCTTATTTTTTAGGCATATTTTATAAATCCTTGAAGTAATTACTGTTTAATAAAATTTACAACAAATATAAACAAAGTTATCCACAATTTTGGTGGATAGTTTTTTTTTTATTTTTTATATAATATTATTAATTTATAAGAATGATAAAGAGTTTAAAAAATAACATTGAAAATGGACTTGATATGATCAAGCAATCGCTGCTTTCATGCCCTAAAACACCAGGTGTGTATATTTTTAGTAATAAAAATGAAGTATTATACATTGGAAAAGCAAAAAATTTATTTAAAAGGGTTAAATCTTATTTAGGATTTACTTCTCAAACTAGGAGAATAAAAAAAATGATTTCCTATGCTACAAATCTTAAATTCATAAATACTCATACAGAGTCGGATGCTCTTTTACTTGAAGACAATCTTATAAAGAAACATAAGCCAATATTTAATATTAGACTAATAGATGATAAAAGTTTCCCTTACATACTGATTAGTAAGAGTAATAGCTGGTCTCGCTTACAAGTCATTAGAGGCCAAAAAAAAAATAAAGGATTTTATTTTGGTCCTTTTTCCAGTCCATCGGCTGTAAGAAATGTAGTTTCAACTATTGAAAAAGGTTTTTTAATTAGAAATTGTAATGATAATTTTTTTAAAAATAGAAAAAGGCCATGTATGCAATATCAGATTAAAAGATGCTCTGCACCATGTGTTAATCTTATAGATAACAGAGATTATGAAAAACAAACCGAGCAGGCTATTTCATTTTTAAAAGGTGATGATAAGAAAGTTAGAGAAACCCTTATTAGTAGAATGTTCAATTATAGTAAAAATCAAAATTTTGAGGAAGCAGCAAAAATTCGAGATAGGATAAAGTCTTTATCAAAAATTAATTTAAAAAACTTTTCAGTAATTAATCAGAAATCTAGTTTTGACATTATGTGTTTTGGAGAATCTAATAATTCAATTTTTGTACAGGTATTTTTTTTTAGGAATGGAAAAAATTTAGGGAATAAAGAATATAGGTTTCTTAATAGTAAAGAAAAAGAAATTGATGATTCCATCAGAGACTTTATTGCGACATTTTACTTTCGCCATGAATCTCCATCAGAAATCATAATAAATAAAAATATCTCAAAACTTGCCGTGATAGAGGAAGCAATAAAAAAATTAAAACAAAAAAAGATTACAATACAGTTTGCAAAAAAAGGACAAAAAAAAGACCTTCTTATGGTTGCTGAAAAGAATCTTGAAAACTCAATTAAAAGATACTTACAAAGTAATTTACAAAACGAAAAAATCCTTAAAGATTTAAAACTAGCTTTTGACTTAAAAAAAATTCCAAAAAGAATTGAAGTTTTTGACAACAGTCACTTAAACGGACAAAATCCAATTGGTGCTATGATCGTTTTTGAAAATGGTAAATTTGACAAAAGTAGTTATAGGAAATTTAATATAAAAGATATAGAAAAAACAAATGATGACTATCTGATGATGAAACAAGTTTTGCAAAGAAGATTTAATTTACAAAAAAACAAAAATACATGGAAAAAT
>CACBWF010000009.1 GCA_902542925.1 uncultured Alphaproteobacteria bacterium | reverse complement strand
TAGTTTTTTTTAAAAAAATAGGATTAAATGTAGATTAAATATTTAGATTTTATTTCAATATGTAAATTTCCTTATGATAATTTTAGGTATTAATGATGCTCATGATGCTTCAGCGTGTCTTATAAAGAACGGAAAATTAGTCTTTGCCATTCAAGAAGAAAGGTTGACTAGAATAAAAAATATGGGAGGTTTCCCTATATTTTCGGTTAAGAAAATATTAAAAAAATTTAATTTAAAAAAAAGTGATATTGACTATGTTGCAATTGCAACCAAACGAATTGTTCACACTAATTTATTTAATGTTCCTGTGAGTTTTTCAGTAAGTGATTATTTAAAAATGCATGAAAAATATTATTATCCAACTTTATATAAAAAAAGAAAAATTAGAATTTCTAATGTTTTCAAGGATTTCAAATTTATCACAAATGATTTTTACCCAATGAAAAAAATACCTTTTGTGACAACATCAGAGATAAGTAGTACTAAAATTGATGACTTAAAAAAATTAAGAAAAGAGATAATCTGCGATTTTTTTGAAAAATCAGAAGATCAAGTAATCTTTTACGATCATCATAAATGTCATACATTTCACGGACTTTATACTCAATCCATAGCTACAGACCTAAACAGAATTATTCTTGCAACTTCAGATGGTGGTGGCGATGGTACTTATGATAGTGTCTCTATATTTGAAAAAGGAAAACTTACACTTTTATCACAATCGAGAACAAGTTTAATAGGAAAAATTTATTCTCAAATAACACTACTTTTAGGAATGAACCCACACCGACATCCTTACAAAGTTATGGGCTTAGCTCCTTATGCTCAAGAGTATTATAAAAAAGGACCAAGAGAAGTTTTTTGTAATTCACTCGTTGTTCAGGGTTTAACATTCAAAAAAAATAAAAATATGAAAGATTATTTTTTTTATTTTAAAGAAAAGTTAAAACCATTTAGGTTTGACGGAATTGCTGGAGGATTGCAAGATTTCACTGAAAAAAGGTTGTCTGAATGGTTTTTAGAAATGTATAAAGTAACAAATTGTAATAATTTTATATTCACAGGAGGTGTAGCTAACAATGTAAAAGCAAATAAGATGATTGCAGAAAATAATTTTGTAAAAAATTTTTATGTTCCTCCAGGACCAGGAGATGAAGGTCTCTCAATAGGAGCTGCGTTTTGTTGTTTATATGAAAAAAATCATAGAAAGTTTTCTTATATACCATTAACAAATGCTTTTCTTAGCGATAAACCAACAACCAAAGATTTAAAAATTTTTGAATCAGATAGCTTAATAAAAAGTAAATTCAAAAAAATCAAAAATTGTTCTTTATCTAAAGTGGCAAAAATTATTAGAAAAGGTGAAATTGTAGGATTATTTGAAGGAAAAATGGAATTTGGATCTCGAGCGCTGGGGCATAGATCTTTTATTGCTGATCCCTCTAATTTAGAAACACTCAGAAAACTAAATGATTTAATAAAGAAACGAGATTTCTGGATGCCATTTACTCCATCAATTATTGATAGAGATATTAAGAAATATATTAAAAACAAAAAAAATATTGATACAAATTTCATGACCATTTGCTTTGATTCTACAAAAAAAGCAAGAATAGATCTAATTGCAACCTTACACCCTTATGATCACACAATAAGGCCCCAAATAGTTAAGAAAAAAACATGTAAATATTATTACAACTTAATAGAAGAATTTAGAAAGATCTCTGGTATTGGTGCATTATTGAATACATCATTAAATATTCACGAAAAACCTATAATCTATAAACCTGTAGAAATAATAAAAGAGTTATTAAAAAATAGTTCTATACCTTTGAATTACTTATTAATTGAAAAGGATTTATATGTTCGCATACTTCCATAAAAATAATTTCCTTATTTAGATTAAGTATTTAATTTCTTGAAAAACTAATTATAAATGATTCACTCAATTCAAACCCGGAATGCATTCCTCTGAATTTTGCTAAGTTAGTTATTGCTTCATAAGATCTTGAATGTGGGAACTCTCTCATCTCATAATTATAGCATTTCAATGCTTTATTTTTTGTATTTAAAAACTTTGTAATATTTTCATAATGGTTAGGTACAAATACATGCTTTGAATTTTGAACCCAATCTGTCGACGACAGAACTTCACACTCATATATTGTTGAATTTTCTTTAACAAACATTGGTCTAAATATAGTTTTTACAGCTTGGCAAGTAATCCTGTGGTCAATGTTTAGATCAAGACTAAAATGTGTAAATATTTCATCTGGAACAAAACTTTTAATTTCATTTTCTAAATATTTAATAATATCCAATAATGCTATTGAATCAAATTTATTATCTGGGAAATCACCTATGCTTATTGATTGAGCACCTAAAATATTACAGGCTTCTTTGCAACTTTTAATTCTTTTTTTTATTTCTTCTTTACTGGATTCATTTCTTGAATCACATCCATTCGAAAGAATAATAATTTTAATTTTATCCCCATTTTTGAATCTTTTAATTAGGGTCCCACCACATGCCAAAACTTCATCATCTGGATGAGCAAATATTGCTAAAATATTTTTCATGTTAAGAAATTACCTTCGAAAATAATAATACCAATAGTTTTACCTAAATAATACTTCTTTATTTTTTCTATTTTTTAATTGTAGTTTATTTTTATTTGATAAAGAAAAAAATTTACACTTCATTATAAAACCTTTAATTTAAAAAATTAAAAATATTTAAATATTATGTTTAAAAAACTTTTTAGAATTTGTATAAAATTTAATTTAACATCCATAATTGCTTTTGTTTATTATTTGAAAACAACCGGATTCTCAAAAAAAAAGGGAAAAAGATTTAGATTATTAGCCCTCAATCATAATAGATTTATTCAGGATTTAAAACTCCTTGAAAAAACAGGTGAATTTAAAATTTATAAATTACCTTTCGATTGGCAATCAAGGTTCTTAAATCATTTTTACAACAGAGAAGATAGATCAAGAATAGGATTTAAAGAAATTAACAAAGTAAAACAAAAAATTTTCAGAGCCTTTTTAAAAGATTTTTTATTCAAGTATTATAGATTTCTAAAAGTAAATTGCGTTATAGGAGCATCTATTCACTACAGGCAAGATATCGATTGGGGTGTAGTATCAGCAAAAATTGGGATTCCTTACATTGTTTTGCACAAAGAATGTTTATATGCATCTGAAGGATTTATTAAACAATTTAAAATTGCAATGGATCACAGAGAGAAATTTAATGGAACTCATGCTTTTGTACATAATACAGTTGTCAAAAAAACCTGGCTAGAAAGTAATTTAATCAAAAAGTCTAATATTTCAGTTGGGGGTTGTATGAGAATGGATGCTTTTATACATACTAAAAAAAATATAAAAAAGAAATTTGACTTAGTTTTTTTTTCTTTTGCTCCTGGATTTCCAGGCTTAGGGGGGGATATTTCAGTAAATATATTTCCTGAAAAAAATTTCCCTGGTTTTCATAACTTATCAGAAAAAACACATCTTGAAGTTATTCTTTTTGCTAAAAATAATCCAAATCTGAAAGTTTTAATAAAACCTAAATGGGGAGGAAAATGGATCAAGTTTATTTATGATATTGCTATTAAGAATGGAATCGAAATTGAAAAAATTAAAAATCTTAAAATAGATGAAAAATTAAATACTCACGATGTAATTAACTCTAGTAAAGTTTTTTTAGGTTTCAATTCATCTGTTTTACTTGAAGCGGCAATAAAGAACAAGTTGGTTATAATTCCAATTTTTGAAGAAGCACTAAAAAAAGAGTATAAAGAATATATATTTTTTAGGCCGTATTTAAAATATTTTAAAGTTGCAAATTCAAAAAACAAATTAAGTAAAATTATAAAGGAGGGTCTTTCAAATAACAAAAGTTTTTCTAAGACTTTAAAGTACAGAAAACAGTTATTCAGTGACTATATTTCCCCCATCTCTAAAAAATCTGTAAATTTCTACAAAGAAAAGATTAAAGAAATAATTTCTAAAAATAGTATTTATTCGGAGAAAAGATGAAGGCAATTATTTTAGCAGGTGGCTTTGGAAAGAGATTAGGAGATCTAACAATACACACCCCTAAACCAATGTTAGAGATATCCAATAAACCATTTATTTGTTATTTATTTGACAGGCTATCCTTATTTAAAATTGACGAAGTAATTTTATGCATCCATTATCAAAGACATAAATTTAAAAAATATTTTTCAACATATTACAATAAATTAAAAATTACTTTTTCTGAGGAGAATAAACCTCTAGGAACAGGCGGAGCGATTAAAAATGCACTTAAATTTGTAGAAAATGATGAACCTTTTTTGATTTTGAATGGAGATAGTTTTTTAGATATCGATTTAAGAGTCCTAAAAAATTTTCATATATCAAATAATCTAGATCTTACAATTACAATAAAAAAAATGAATAATTGCAAACGATATGGTCAAATTATTTTAAATAATAAAAAGATATCAAAATTTTTGTATCCAGGGAACAATGCTCCAGGATATATTAATTCCGGAGTTTACATTACACATAGACAAATTTTCAATAGTACAACATTGAAATCGACTTTTTCTTTTGAAAAAGATTTTTTAAAAAAAAGTATAAATAATTTGAAGAGTATGTGTTTTAAAAGTGATGATTACTTTGTAGATATTGGCATTATCGAAGACTATAGGAAATTATGTAATGAACATTATAAATTAATAAATTTCAAAAAATAAAAACTTATTAATACGAAAGATTATTTAGTAACCACCACTAACTGAAATTATTTCTCCAGAAATATAACTTGATTTGTCTGATAAAAGAAATATAACAGTATCGGCGACTTCTTCCGGTAAACCAAAACGATCTATTGGCGATATATTAGCTTTTTCCTTGGAATGTTTATCATTTTCGGTTTTTTTTTTAATTATTCCTGGTCTGACTACATTTATTCTAATATTATTTGAGATTACTTCTTTACTAACTGCGAAACTTATTGTTTCTAATGCACTTTTAGAGGCTAAATAGTGAGAAATATTGTTACCGCCTGTTTTAATTGCGTTGGTTGAAATATTAACTATAGTTCCATGATTTTGTTTGATCATTCTACTGATGGATTCTCGCATAATATCAACACAGGCAAGAAAATTAATATTCATCATATCATTGATTTCTTTTCTTTGTATTTTTACAAAAGGTGTTCTTTTAAAATCAAGACAAGCATTATTAACAACAGAATCTAAATAGCCCCACTCATTATCAATTTTATTAAATAGTTTTTTTGCTCCACTAATCTTACTTAGGTCAGCTTGAACAAGAAAACATTCAATATCATTATTTTTTAGATCATTCATTATTTTCTGACCTTTTTTAATATTTTTGTTATAATGAAGTGCAATTGAAAAATCATTTTCAGCTGCCTTGTAAGCGATAGCAGTTCCAATCAAACCTGTTGAGCCTGTAATTAATAATTTTTTTTTTTTCCCCTTCATAATTATTTTTTTATAAATTAAAAAACCTAATATTTACTATATACTGATTTAAAATATTATTTATGTAAATATGCAAAAAAAAAAGATTCTTATTCTTGGTGGAACTGGTTTCATTGGGAGAAATCTTGTGTTATACTTCTCAAAAAAATCAAACTTTGAAGTAGTTACAACTTATAATAAAAAAAAAAAATTTAATTGTAAAAATGTTAAATGGCTGAAAGCAGATTTAACAGAACCATTGGATGTAGAAAAAGTTATTAAAGATATTGATATCATCATTCAAGCAGCAGCAACTACCTCAGGATCAAAAGATATTGTAGAAAAACCTATGTTGCATGTTACAGATAATTTAATTATGAATTCTTTAATTTTCAGAAAGGCGTATGAAAAAAAAGTTAATCACATAATTTTTTTTAGTTGCACAGTTATGTATCAAAGTAGTAAGACTGGCTTAAAAGAGGATGATTTAGATTTAAATAAAAAAATGTACGACAAATATTTTGGTATTGGTTGGACAAAAGTATCACTAGAAAAACAATGCGAATTTTATGCAAGTTTGGGAAAAACTAAATTTACAGTGCTTAGACATTCAAATATTTTCGGCCCATATGACAAATTTGATTTAGAGAAAAGTCATGTTTTTGGTGCAACTGTAACAAAAGTTATGTCATGTAGTGATGGCGAGAAAATAACAGTTTGGGGAGAGGGGAAAGAAGGTAGAGATTTACTATATATTGATGATTTAATTAATGCTATTGATTTGATATTAATTAATCAATTATCAAGATTTTCCGTTTACAATGTTGGGTATGGAAAATCAATCCAGATTAAAGATCTGGTATCAAAAATAGTAAAATTTTCAGGAAAAAAAATCACTATAGAATATGATACATCTAAACCATCTATTAAAACAAATTTATTTTTAGACTGTAAAAAAATTTTTGATGAAATTGGATGGAAAAGATCAACAAACTTTGATGATGCAGTAAAAAGGACAATTAAATGGTGGAAAAAAAATATTAATATAGAGAAAAAAAATTAATATGAATAATAGAAAAAAAGATGGATCAAAATTATTTATTCCAAAAAAATTAAAAGAACTTAATTCTTTAGGTTTTTACAGATTAGAGATTTTTAATGAATTTAAGAAGAATCCTTTGAGTTTGGTAGATGTAGGTTCAAGATGGGGTTTTTCTGAGATTTTTAAAACAATAGCTCCATTAATTTCTGCAACTGGATTCGAACCGGATTTAGAAGAAGTGAAAAAAATTAAAGCATCAGAGAATGATTTTGGTAATTGGAATAATTTTGAAATAATACCAGAGGCTCTTTTTAATAAGGAAGGCTTATTAAAATTAAATATAACGAAAAATCCAAACAATAGTTCAATTTTTAAGTTAGACAAAAATTTTTACAATAGATATAAACTTAATGGATTTGAAATAGAGAGAACAGAGGAGGTTAAGGCCAATAGTCTTGATAATTTAAATAAAAAAAGAAAAGACTCAAACTTCGGAGAAATAATTCAGTTAGACTCTCAAGGTTCAGAATATGAAATAATTACTGGAGCTAGTAATTTGATTAAAAAAAACACACAATGTTTAATATGTGAAATCTCTTTTTTTTCACCTTATGCAGGAACAAAAGGTATGACACAAATTTTTGAAATTGTTGGGAAGTTAGGGTTACATTTCTATTCATTTTTGGATTTTAAATTTCGTTCAACAAAAAAAATTCCCAAAAAAACCAGAATTGGAAGAGAAAGAGTCATGCAAGCTGATGCAATTTTCTTTAAAGATCCCTTATTTACTCTTAATAATTATGGTCAAAGACAAGTTAAAATAAATTTTTTATCTGCACTAATTTTTGGTTTCTATGACTACTGTTTTGAGTTACTAGATTTAATAGAAATAAAGCAAAATGAAAAAGCATTTTTAGAAACATTAATATTACAGCTTGGAAATTTAGATTTAGATTATATTAGAAATGAAACTAAAAAATTTAGAGACTCACTAAAAGAAAATAATTTAGATGCGATACTAGAATTGGGAAAGATTGTTGATGAAAGAAGAGATTTTTTCTCTTATGATGATTTAATTAAGAAATAATGTATAGAGATGTATTTTATAGTATGAACCAATGATATTTTCTAAATTTTTAAGTATCTGGAAGTTAATGAGAGTCAGAGAAAAAAAAAATTTTATAATTTTAATAATTTTATCTGCACTTCTTCCAATTGTTGAGCTTTTGGGTATAGGCACTGTTTTTGGATTTATTGACTTAACCTTAAATTTAAATAATTTGGAAGAAACATTTTTTTCAAAAAAATTTAAACATTTTTTTTTGTTGAATGACCCCCAGTTACTCATCTTTTATGGAGGAATATTGGTAATTATCTTTCTTATTTTTAGGAACTTTTTTGTTGGACTCAATCTTTGGTTAAAAACAAAATTTGGTTCTTATCTATCTGCAAATTTAGCACGTAGGGTCACTTTTGGATACCTTAAATTTCCATACAGTTTTTTTACAAGAAATAACAGCGCAATTCTTTTAAGAAACATTAATTCTGAAACGCAAATTTTATCAACAGGATATTTAATACCACTTTTATCAATTTTTTCGAGTATTTTGGTATTTTTAGGTGTAACTATTATTCTTACAATTTATGATCCAATCGTAACATTTGTAATTATAATTTTTTTAAGCTTATTTTATTCTTGTGTCTTAATAATTACAAAAAAAACTTTTAATACTATTGGTGATAAAAGACTTAGTGCAAACAAAGAAAGATTTCGTCTTACTAACCAAACAATAAACGGTATTAAAGAAATTAAAGTATTATCTAAAGAAAAGTTTTTTTTGAATAAAAGTTCAAAAACCTTTTTTGATTTAGCTAGTCTTAGTACTAAAGGTACGGTTTATCCTCAAATACCAAAACTACTTTTTGAAATTATTCTTTTCGGAGGAGCAGTCGGTACAATTACTTTTGTTCTTTTGAAGAATGAAAATTCAAACATGAATTCATGGATAGAAATTATGTCATTGTATCTAATTTCAGCTTATAGGCTCTTACCCTACCTTGATGGGTTTTTTCAAGCTTTATCGAAAATTAATCTTAATATAGCTGCTGTTAATATGATTTCTCAACATTTGATGGATGCAGAGAATATAGATTTAGAAAAGAAATCAGCCAAAGAGATTAAATTTGAAAAAAATATAATCTTTAAAAATGTAGTTTTTCATTTTGATAAAAGAAAAAATAAACTTCTTAAAAAAATAAATTTCGAAATAAAATATGGACAATCAGTTGCATTTATAGGTTCAACAGGAGTAGGCAAATCAACTATAGTCGATTTACTTTTAGGATTATATAGACCACAAAAGGGCGAAATCTTGATTGATAACATCAAATTAAATGATAAAAATATTTCTTCATGGCAGAAAAAGATTGGTTATGTACCCCAGGAAATTTATATCATAGACGACACAATTAAAAATAATATAGCTTTTGGTGTTGATTCAGATTTAATAGATAATGAAAGGATCATTGAATTATCAAAATTAGTAAAGCTTCACAAATTTGTTCAGAATGAATTGCCGGATGATTATAACACAGTTATAGGAGAAAAAGGTATAACTATTAGTGGTGGTCAAAAACAAAGATTGGGTATAGCACGAGCATTATACCATAATCCAGATATTATTATTTTCGATGAAGCAACAAATTCACTTGATAGTATAACTGAAAAAGTTGTTTCAGAGACAATCTACAAACTTTCTAAAAAAAAGACACTAGTAATAATTACGCATAATATCCATAATATCAAAAAATGCGATATGATAAATTTAGTTGATAAGGGTATAATCGTTGCAAGAGGAAAATATGCAAGTCTTTTAAAAACTAATGCACTTTTTAAAAAAATTTCAGTGAGATGAACAATGAAAAAAAATAATTATTTCTATGGGAAAAATATACTTGTTACAGGGGGAACGGGAATGATTGGAAGACCTCTGGTGAAGATTTTATTAAAAAAAAAAGCTAAGGTCACAGTGGTTTCTCTTGACAAAGATAATTCACAAAGTGACTCTATAAAGTTTATAAATGCAGATCTAAGAGATTTTAATCAGTGTTTAAAGATTTGCAAAAATATGGATATTGTTTTTCAACTTGCTGGAGTAAAAGGTTCACCAGCTATGACATCTCAAAGACCAGCAAGTTTTTTTGTGCCTACAATTATGATGTCAATAAACATGATGGAGGCCGCAAGGAGAAATAATGTAAAGAGATATCTTTATACATCAAGTGTAGGTGTATATTCTCCTGCAGATTTATTCAAAGAAGACGACGTATGGAAAACTTTTCCATCACCCAATGACAGATTTGCTGGCTGGGCAAAAAGAATGGGAGAATTACAAGCTGAATCTTACAAGATCGAGTATAACATGAAAAACATTTCAATAATAAGACCAGCAAATGTGTATGGAGAATATGATAATTTTGATGAAGAAAATGCAATGGTTATTCCAAGCTTAATCAAGAAAGCCTTTTCTAACAAAAAAAAATTAATTGTTTGGGGAGATGGTTCACCAAAAAGAGATTTTGTTCATGCTATTGATGTTGCAAGATCGATGATTTTTGTAGTAGAACAAAATATTAATGAACCGCTAAATATTGGAAGTGGAGAAGGTGTGTCAATAAAAAAAATAGTTCAATTAATTTTGAAATATCTCCCTTTTAAAATTGAAGTTGAATGGGATGAGAATAAGCCTTCTGGCGATAAAATTAGAATAATGGATACAACAAAGTTACGCTCTTATGGATTTAAAAATATAATTTCAATAGACGATGGCATTAAAGAAACTATCAATTGGTATGAAAAAAATTATAATTGTACAAACAATAGATTCAATCCTTTTAAAGAGCAAGTGATGATGCCAAAATGATATTTTATTTAATACAAGGTTTAAAATGAGAATTTGGGTAACAGGTCATTTAGGGATGGTTGGATCTGCTTTAACCAAGGTCTTAAGTGCCAAAAGTAATATTTTGTACTTAAAAACTAGAGAAGAATTAGATCTAATGAAAATTAATGAAATAAGATCTTATTTGAGTGAAGTTAAGTGTGATTGGATATTTGTTGCAGCTGGTAAAGTTGGAGGTATACTCGAAAATAGTAAAAATCCATTAGATTTTTTTTATGATAACTTTATGATAAATAATAATATACTTAGAGTTGCCTGTGAAAAAAAAATTAAAAAAGTTATGGTATTAGGTTCAAGTTGCATGTATCCAATAAACACTGAGCAGCCATATAAAGAAAACTCTTTATTCAACGGAAAAGTTGAACAAACTAATGAAGGTTATGGATTGTCAAAATTAATGACTGTCAAATTAGCAGAATTTTATAATATTCAACACAAATGTAACTTCATTTCTGTAATCCCATGTGCTAGTTATGGACCAAATGATTCTTTTGTTGATGGAAAAAATCATGTAATACCAGCGCTAATTAAGAAATTCTTTGACGCAAAAGTTAATAATAAACCTTATGTGAAGGTTTGGGGTTCGGGGGAAGCGTTAAGAGAGTTTTTATTTGTTGATGATTTAGCTGAAGGATTAGTTTTTTTAATGAATAATTACAATGACCAAAAACCCATTAATATTGGTTCTGGTCACGAAATAAAAATAAAAAATTTAGCTTTAGAAATATCTAATTTGATAGGTTTTAAAGGAGATTTAATTTTTGATAGTAAAAAGCCAGAAGGAGTCAGGAGAAAGTATCTAGACTCAAGCAGACTTGAAAGTATGGGATGGAAGGCTAAAACTGATATTAAAACTGGTTTAATTCGTACAATTGAACACTTTAAAAAAATGGAGTCTAAGAATAATGCATAATATTAGGTCAGATTTTGAAGAAAATGGTTTTTTGGTTGTGCCAAATTTAGTAGACAATTTAGAATGTTCAGACATAATCAAAAATGCTTATGAATTTCATAAAAACGAAAGTTGTGAATCATACAGCCCAATAATGCAACCACACAGGAAAAGTAAAAATAATATTTTTTTCAAGACAATGAAAAAAAAAAAAATTTTAGATATTGTTAAAATATTAATTGGCGGAAAAGTTATGGGTCTTCAAAGCCAATTTTTTTTCATGCCTTCCAATACGCCAGGATTTCAACCTCATCAAGATGATTATTACGTGAGATCTGAAGACTTTAATGGCTTTGTTAGTTGTTGGATTGCTCTTACAAATGTGAATAAAGAAAATGGTTGCCTTAAAATATGGCCGTCGAGTCATAATAAAGGTATTTTTAAAGTTAAAACTATTAAAACCAAATCTGAACTTAATACCGATAAAAATGGTTCAAAAATTTCTTCTGTAATTCCAAAAGAATTATCAATAACAAATGATATTGAAATAAAAAAAGGTGCTGGTATTTTTCTTCACAGCAGAATACTCCATTCATCATACAGAAATAGTACAGATGATTTTAGGTATGCTATTCTTTATACATATATAAGAGAAAAATTAAAATTCACTCCAGGATTTAATGCTAAAAGAATTGCTATAGATTTGTAATGTTACAAAATAAAGGACATATGGGTTTAACGCCAATTTTCTCTTCAGATTCAGATAAAAACTTCTTTTATCAAGACCTAGTTGAAACCAATATAATGAAAGAAGTATTTAAATCAGATAGAATAAAACTTAAGTATGATTATAAAAAGTTCGATTTTCAAAAAGCTGTAATCAAAAATCTGATTAGTTTGGGTATAATAAAAAAGAAAGATTTTGTTGAAATAAATAATGATCTGTCTAGATTACATGAAATCCTTTCTGATAGGGAAAAAAACTTAGACGAACATGAATTGAATGGAGTAACAAGAAAGTTTTATGAATTTGATGATAAATTGCAGATGTTATATGTTAACTTTTTAACAAATGTTATAAGCCCAATATTCCCAAATAAAATCTTTTATCAAAAGAATCCAACTTTCAGATTTAGTTTTCCTCAAAATAAAGATAAATTTATTAAAAGATATCATTCAGACATAATGCTAGGTCACCCTCCTAGAGAATTAAATATTTGGATAAATATTACGGATGTTTTTTCTACTAATTCATTGAGAATTATGAACCTAAAAAAAAGTTTATCCTTACTTAAAAAATGTGATATGAATTTCGAAATTTTTGCTGAAAGAGTTCAATATGATGAATTGTTTCAGAAAGAATTAAAAAAAAATTCATGCTCACTTGAAATGAGTTATGGGTATTTTACAATTTTTGATTCTAGATGTTTTCACTGCACACAGCAAAATAGGACTGATAGAACTAGAGTTAGTATGGATATAAGAATAATTCAAGACACAGATTTTGAACTTTTAAAAAGAAAATATATTGGTACGGGTAGAAAAAGAAGCAAATTTGTTCCAGGTGAATATTATGCACGTAAAAAAATATAAAAATACTTAAGATGCCTAAAGAGAAATTTAATTTTATTGAAGCATATTATAGATATAAAAAAATTAGAAGAACTGAAGAGAAAATAACTGAAGTTTATCATACAGATAAAATAAAAAGTCCAGTTCATTTATCAATAGGACAAGAGAGTATAGCTGTTGGGTGCTCAATGGCGTCAAGTAAAAAAGAAATAATATTTAGTAATTATAGAGGACATGCACATTTTATCGCTCACGGTGGAGACTATAAAGCCTTTTGGTCAGAACTCTATGGAAAACGTAATGGGCTTTCATCTGGAAAAGCTGGTTCAATGCATTTAGGTGATTTAAATATAAACTTTATGTTTACTTCAGCAATTGTAGCTAGTTCAATCCCAAATGCAGTTGGCTATGCATTAGCACAAAAAATAAAGAACTTTTCTAATGTAGTTTTATGTTATCATGGAGACGGAGCAATGGATCAGGGAGTATTTTGGGAATCTATAAATTTTGCTTCTCTTAAACAATTACCAATTTTATTTATCTGTGAAAATAATGAATATGCCATTTATTCACATTTGAAAAAAAGAATGTATAAATCAAACATAGTTGAAAGAGTAAGAAGCTTTGGGTTAAAGGCAAAGAAGATCAAAAATGATACATTCACAATATTTGAGGAGACGAAAAAAATTCTTAACAAGATCAGAAAAAATTCAATACCTCATTTTATTGAAATCCCAACATCAAGATTAAAGGATCATGTAGGTATAGAAAATTCACCAAATATGAAAAAAAATGATTCAAGACTAGTCGAAGATAAAGAATTGTTATTTTTGAGATCAAAAGTAAAAGATTTTAAAAAAATAGATAAGAAAATTGAGTCTGAAATTGATACAGCTATAGATTATGCAGAAAAATCAAAATATCCAAAACAAAATGAAATATTGAAAAATGTTTTTTCAGATATATGAGTAACAGTTCAAATCTTTCTTATGGTAAAGCAATTTATGAAGGTATTTATCAATCTATGTTAAATAATCCTAATGTGTTTATTTTTGGTCAGGGAGTTGACGATTATAAAGGACATTATGGGACAACATTAAACCTGCATAAAATATTTGGGAAAGAAAGAGCTTTTGATACACCTATCTCTGAGGACAGCTTAACAGGTATTGCAATAGGATCATCTCTTGCTGGAATGAGACCCATTTTTGTTCATCAGAGAATGGATTTTCTTATGCTTTGCATGAACCAATTAGTAAATATGGCATCGAAAATATGTTATATATCTAATGGACATCAAAATGTTCCAATCGTAATAAGAGCATCAATTGGGAGGAGTTGGGGTCAAGGTGCACAACACAGCCAATCTTTGTATTCATTTTTTGCACATATCCCAGGTTTAAAAGTAATTGCACCGACTACACCTTTCGATGTGAAGGGGGGAATAATAGCATCTATTAATGATAATAATCCTGTAATTTTCGTAGAGCATAGAATGCTATACGAGAATAAAGGTTTGGTACCCAAAGAAAGATATGAAATATCATTGTCTAGTGCAAGGGTAACAAAAAAAGGATCTGATTTAACCTTAATAGGGATCAGTTATACAGTTGTAGACTGCTTAAGAGCATCTGAAATATTGAAAGATAAAAAAATTGATGTTGAAATAATTGACCTGATATGTATTTCAAGCTTAGATATAAAAACTATTATTAAATCAGCTAAAAAAACAAAAAAAATTATTATTGTTGATAATGATTGGCTTTATTGTGGATTGGCGTCTGAAATAACTACACAAATAACAGAAAGATTAAAATTTAAAATTCCAATTGAAAGAATGGGGTACAAATTTTCACCATGTCCTACAACTAGAAATTTAGAGGATAACTTTTACCCTTCAGCAAATGTGATTGCTAAAAAAGTATATGAAATGGTAACTAATAAAAAAGATTGGATACCTAGAAAAATAATAAATAGAGAAATACTAGAGTTCAAAGGACCATTTTAGTTATTTAATTGTATCCTTTATTAGAAAACTGAATGAAAATAAAACCATTGAAAATTTATATTTTAGACCCGGGACTTCAACAAAAATCGGGAAGCAATTTTGATGTTGTAAAAAAAGCAATAATTTACTTAAAAAAACAAGGATATGAATTATTTGTATTAATTAGTAAAAATTACAGTAAAGAAGTTATTAAAGAATTAGCAAAATATGGTGTAAAGGTTATTCCAGTATTTAGTGTTACACCATACAATAGATTTCTTTTTTCCAGCAATATAAAAATATATATTGGAATGATTAGACAAACTATATTAGATCTTAACAATTTTAAAAAAGAATTTGGAATTGCAGATTTGATTTTCTGGAGTATGCCAATGTCCCCAGTTCAAATGATTGCGAACTTATTCTTAGAAATTTCCAAAATTAATATTTTTAATATTGAACTTACTCCACAGAATTTTTCAGATTTAGCTATAAAATGTTACATGAAATTTAAAAAAAAATTTTATCAGAGGAATGATATTTTATATTTGAGTAGGGATGATTTTACAACAAAAATTTTTAATAATTTTGTAAATATTTCTATTGAAAGATACCCACAGCACACAGACTCTTATTCAGAGATCTTTGAGAGAAAAAGAAAAAAAAAATTTGCTGTTGGAATTTTTGGTATTCAAGAAATCTATAAAGAAGATATTTTTTTTGACTTAATAAAAAAACTACTTAAACTTAACTGTAAAGTAATTATTCAAGATAATAAAGAATTAGTTAAAAAAAAATTTCAATCTACAAAAAATATATTTTTTTTCAAATATGAAAAAAATATTTCAGATGTTTTTAAACAAATCGATTTTGGAGTCTATTTTTTCAATCCTATAAGATATAAACTCTTAGTTTCAGGAATCGTCAATGAGGCAATAAGTTTTGGGTTACCAATGATAATCCCAAAAGATAATTTAGCATCTGAAACTCAGAAAATATATAATTGTGAATTAGGTTACAACTGGTTTCGCTTTAATGACCTATTTCATAAAATAGATTATACAATAAAGAATTTTGAGATTATTAGAAAATCAAGTATTTTAGCATCTATAGCATGGAATAAGAAAGAAGGGACAAATAAGTATTTTAGAAAAATATTAGAAGAAAAGTGTATTAACATAAAATAGAATTTTATGAAATTAGTAAAACTTAGATATTATTATAATTGTTTTATTTTGATTTTTTCATTTAATAAATGCTAGAGTATTTGTAATTAAATCAATAGGCTAAAATTTTCAGGGAATTTCTGTGAAAAAAGATAATCTTTTTCAAACTATAAATAGTGAATGGAATAGGTTTCACTCTAAAAGTAAAAAAAATAATTTTAGGAAAGAAATTAAATTACATAGCCCAACTTTTGGTCCAGAAGAGATTACTAGTTTTGCTCATCAAATGATTACAACTAATGTTACTATGGGAACAAAAGTTTCTGATTTTGAAAAGAAATTTAGTAAAATGTTTAGTTTTAAGCATTCAATAACAAGTAATTCTGGTTCTTCAGCAAACCTCTTAATGGTAGCAGCTTTGAGGAACAGAAATACAAAAAATCATCTTAAAGAAAAGGATGAAGTAATTATACCTGCATTGACATGGTCAACATCTCTTTTCCCTTTGCTACAATACGGATTAACTCCTGTTTTTGTTGATTGTGATTTAGATACACTTAATATTGATATAAATCAAATTGAAAGTGCCATAGGTCCTAAAACTAGGGGACTATTCATTACTCATGTTTATGGAAATCCATGCAATATGGATGACATAATCTCATTATGCAAAAAAAACAACATAATTCTTTTTGAAGATTCTTGTGAGTCAATGGGAGCATATTATAAAAATATTCCGGTGGGGTCATTTGGAATTGCAAGTAGTTTCAGTTTATACTTTTCTCACCATATAACATGTATGGAAGGTGGTATTACTGTTACAAAAAATAAAACGTTATCAGAAACAATGAAGATTATTAGATCTCACGGATGGATAAGAAACTGTGAAAATAAGAAAAAGTGGTTAGATTTATATAAAAATTTTAATCCTAAGTTTTTATTTGTTGATGAAGGATACAACTTAAGGATAACAGAACCTCAAGCAATAATGGCTAGTTTACAGTTAAAAAAATTGAAATATTTTGTAAGGAAAAGAAGGAGTGTATCAAAGTATTTCAGAAAAAAATTAAGTAAATTTAAAAATATCTTTAAGTTTCAAAAGGAAGAAAAAAATGCTTTTCATTCATGGTTTGGTTTTCCACTAACAATTATGAACAAAAAAATTGATAGGGACAAAATTTGTAAGTTCTTAAACAAACATGGTATTGAAACTAGACCAGTGGTCTCTGGAAATTTATATAAGCAGCCAGCGGTTAAACATGTGACAAAAAGGGTTTATGGAAAATTAGAAAATGCTAATTATGTAATGGAAAACTCTTTTTCATTAGGTTGTCATCAAGATGTAAAAAGTGAGGAGATTGATTATGTTGCTGATTTAATAAATAAGTATCTAAGGGAAAAACTATGAAGCAAAGAGCTCTGATTACAGGTGTAACTGGGATGGTAGGGTCGCACATGCTGGATTATCTTTATAAAAATACAAATTGGGATATTTGGGGATTGATTAGATGGAGAAGTCCTACCGAAAATATCAAAAATCATTTTAAGGCAATTAATAATAAAAAAAGAGTTTTTTTGGTGTACGCTGATATAAGGGATCCAATTTCAACTAGAAATGCAATAAAAACTGCACGTCCAGATTTTGTTTTTCACTTAGCTGCACAAAGTTTTCCTCAAACAAGTTTTAAGAGTCCATTAGATACGTATCAAACTAATATTCAAGGGACTACCAATGTTCTAGATGCACTCAAAGAATTTTCCAAAAATGCAATGATTCATGTGTGTTCATCATCAGAAGTTTTTGGAAGAGTTTCAAAAAGTGAAATTCCTATTAAGGAAGAAACTAAATTCCACCCAGCATCGCCATATGCTATCTCAAAGATAGGAACAGATTTAATTGGAAGATTTTATGCTGAGGCATATGGTATGAATGTTATGATAACAAGAATGTTTACCCATACAGGACCAAGACGTGGTGATGTTTTTGCAGAAGCGAGTTTTGCTAAACAAATTGCTTTAGCAGAAAATAATTTTATCGAAAAAGAAATTAGTGTAGGTAATCTAAATAGTCTGAGAACTATAGCTGATGTAAGAGACGCAGTTCGTGCCTATTACTTACTTCTAACTGTAAAACCTAAAGCAGGAGAGTATTATAATATTGGAGGAAAACATACTGTAAAAATATCAAGATTATTGGACGATTTGATTGGATTATCAAAACTTAAAAAACAACTTAAAATAGTTGTAGATAAAGATAGATTAAGACCTATTGATGCTGATCTTCAGATACCAGATACTTCTAAGTTTTCAAAGCATACTGGTTGGAAACCAGAGATTTCATATACCCAAACTTTAATTGACTTATTAGAATATTGGCGTACTATTGTTAAATTAAACGGTAATCTTTTGAAAAGATAAAGACTAAATTCAAAACTTTATTTCTAAAAAAAATATATGATTATTGTAAGATCTCCTCTACGTGTTTCCTTTTTTGGGGGAGGTACTGATTATGAAAAATGGTTTTTAAAGAACAAAGGAGCTTTTTTATCAACAGCAATAGATAAGTACGTTTTTTCATTGGTTAAACACACAATAAACCTCTCTAATTTTAGATATAGAATTTCCTGGAAAATTGTTGAGGAGGTCTCAAATTCTAACCAAATTCAACAACCAATTGTTAGAGAAAGCATAAAATATCTTAAATTTGATAGGCCAGCCGAATTTTTTTATCTTGCAGATGTCCCTGCACTTTCAGGGCTTGGATCAAGTGCTTCTTACGCAGTGGCAACAATAAAAGCTATTTCAAGTATTCAAAAAAAAAAGTTATCAAAATTTGAAATTGCTGAGATATCTTATGAAATAGAAAAACAAAGGTTAAATGAAAATACTGGCATTCAGGATGCAATTGCAGCCTCCCATGGTGGACTAAATTTTGTTGAAATTTCTAAGAATGGAAAATATAAAATAAACAAATGTTTAGTAAATAATAAACAGAAAGAAAATTTTTTTAATAGAATTGTACTTGTATTTACTGGTATACAAAGATCCTCCTCAGATCAAGCAGCACTTACACTCAAAGAAATGGATAAAAAAGAAAAAAATTTTAGAGATTTATATAGTATGGCTTTTGAAGGAAGAGATCTATTATTATCAAATGAACTGGATAAATTTGGAAAGTTACTCGATGAGTCATGGAAAATAAAGTCTTCACTTAACAAAAGAATGTCAAATACTAAAATTGATAATCTTTATGAATTTTCAAAAAGTCAAGGTGCATTAGGAATGAAAATTTTAGGTGCCGGAGGAGGAGGTTTTGCAGCAATTTTTCTCAAAAAAAACTCTAAAGAAAAGTTTATAGAGAAAATAAAAAATCATAAGTTTATGGAAATAAAAATCGATGAAATGGGTGCAAAACTTATAAATTTTACATAATATATAGAAATGAAATTAGAAAATACACTAAAAAGTTTTGTTCAAAATAGGCTAGAAAAGAGCGATATTTTAAAAAATATATATTTTTTTGGAAAAAACCCTTCTAAAAATCTACAAAATTTATTTCCTGACACATATAGCGGAGCAAAATATTTTAATTCTCTTATGAAATTAATAAATTTTTTATCATATAGAAGAAGTGTAAGTTTAAGAAAAAAATTTCTAAAGAATTCAAAAAATGTCAAAATTATTCTTCCAAATGATGGCTTTGCAAAAATAAATTTTGAACATTTCAAAGATTTCACTGAGATTATTCAACAATCAAAAAAAATTTTAGGCGATTCATTAAAAAAAAAAACAAGTGATTTAAATCAAAAAAAAAATTTTCTAGTAACGAAAAATATAAATGTGTTAGAAAATAATTTTTTACCACTTAGAAAACTAATAAAGTCAAATGATTTTTTGTCTCCAATAACCGAATATTTAGGTTCTTTTCCCATTTTATGGTCTAGTCAAATTTGGTTCTCTCCTAACAAAAAATTTACTTTGGGTAGAAGTCAAAATTATCATATGGACAACGAAGATTACAGACAGATAAAATGCTTTATTCCTTTAGAAGATATTAATGATGAAAATGGACCGTTGACAATTATTGATGCAAACAAAACGGTGAAAATATTTGAAAGATTAAAAAAAGAAAAAATAATAAAGTATAAACATGCTAAAGTTTCAGATGAAATTATGAATAAACACCATCATGAGAAAAAATCTATAAAATTAACTGCCAAAGTTGGTGAGATATTATATGTTGATACATCTCGTTGTTATCATTACGGAAGTAGACCATCACCAAAAAGTAGAAAGGTTTTGTTTTTGCAATTCTTTTCTATTAATTCAAGAAAAGTACCAGTTTTCCAAAAAAGATATAATCATAATTTATTAGATGAAATTGAAAGAGAAATTTATAAATTTTATAATCCTAATTATTATTTTGAAAAACATTAATAACAATGAAAAAAATTATTTTTTTTATTGAAAGCATGAGAGTTGGAGGTGCACAAAAAAATCTTAACTATTTAATAAATAATTTAAGTAAAACTAAACACGTAATTTATCTAGTAACATTCAATAGAGCTTCAATTGATTACAAATTAGACAAAAACATACATATTACTGAACTAAACTTACCAGGTTTTTCAAAAAATATTTTTGTTTCTTTAACTAAAAACCTCGTTAAAATTTTCAAGTTTAGAATTACAATAAAAGAAATTAACCCTGATCTAGTTATTAGTTTTATAAGTACAACAAATATTTTGGTAATTCTTTCCAGTCTTTTTTTAAAAAAAAAAATCATTATTTCAGAGAGAAATGACCCTGAAAAACAAAAAATCGGAAAAATTTGGACATTTTTAAGGTTTCTTTCTTACAGGTTTTCTTCTCTAATTACAATTAATTCAATTCACGGGTATGAATTTATAAAAAAAAAAATGCGTATTAAAAAAGTTGAGTATATTCCCAATTTCTTTATTCGTAATCCAGAACAAAAAGATAAGATTAATTTAGGTAATTTTATTTTAGCAGTTGGTAGATTACATACACAAAAGGGTTTTGATATTCTAATAAATGACTTTGTGAAATTTAAAAATAAAAAAAAAAATAATATTAAACTTATAATTCTTGGGGAGGGAGACGAATTAAATTATTTAAAAAAGTTAGTACCAGAAAGATACAAAGATGAAATTCTATTTTTAGGTAAGATAGACCCTTCACCATACTACAAAAGTTGTAAACTATTTATAATTCCATCAAGATATGAAGGATCTCCAAATGTATTATTTGAAGCAATGGCATTTGGAGTTACGATAATTGTAAGAAAGTCAAGTAAGGAAATTGAGAACTATCTCAGAAATATGTCAAATGCAATCCTCATAGACAAGGATAAGCATATAAAATCAATAGATGAGGGAATAGATTTTTGCATGAAAAATGAACATTTGGCGAAAAAATTTGGAATTAATGCTAAGAAAAGTATTAATTCCTATGATAACAGAAAAATACTTAAGAAATGGACAGAAATGATTAATCAAGCGATGTGATGACAAGAGAAAAAATATTATTTCCGTTCGTTGGTGATTCTGTTGGGGGGAGTCAAATTGCCTCTATCCTTTTAATAAAAAACCTATTTAAAATAAAACGTGATTTTAAGATAATTACCTTCACTAATAATGGAGAATTAGTTAAGTATCTTAATGAAAAAAAAATTCCATTCCATAGTCTTAGTTCAAGTAATGGTCGATTAAAAGTTTTAAACTTAATTTTTTTGTTGTTAAAAAATTTAAAATTTGTTTTAGAAATTATCAAGCGGAACGATATAAAGAAGATTCATACTAATGATTTAAGAATGCATTATATATGGTCCATTTTTTGTTTTCTATTTAAAAAGAACCACATATGGCATCAACACTCTGCGATATTAAGTAGAAAGACAAAATATCTCTCAAAACTTTCTTATAAAATCCTTACTGTTTCAAATTTTGCAAAAGAATCTTTTCATTATTCAATGTCAGAAAAAGCAATTGTTGTTGGAAATCCTTTTGAGAAAGGTAAACTTGTTTTAAAAAAAAAAAAAAAATTAAAAAAAAATATTTTGTATATAGGGAATAATAATTTTCAAAAGAGACCATATTTTTTTATAGACATAGCAAAAGAACTATTTATCAACAGTAAGAATTATGAATTTCATATGGTAGGTGATTTTAATTATAAAAATTCACAAATTAAAAGACTCTCAAAATTCAATATAAAAATTCATGAAAAAAAATTTGATTTAAGAAGATTATTTTTAAAAGCAGATTTGTTAATAGCACCAGCAATAAATGAGGGGTTTGGAAGAATAATTGTTGAAGCAATGCTTAATAAAGTATTAGTAATTGCTTCAAACTCTGGAGCACATAAAGAAATTATCATTGACAAATTTAACGGAAGATTAATCAGAAGTGACTCATTAAAGATGTTTAAAAAAGTAATTAAAGATGTGTTATCTAATGAAAAAATTTTTAAACACATGGTGACAAATGCTTATATGATATCTATTAAAAGATATAATATTAATCAATACTTAAATTTATTTAAGAAAATTTACAAGTAAAACTATTTCTCAATTAAAAAAGATGAAAAAAAAAAAAAAAATCAAGATTCTTAGTTCCTCTTTTAAATTTCCTAATGTACGATCCTTTCTATATCCATTCATCTTATTTGATAAATATCTTATTAAAAATAATATACACTGCCAAATTAACCCTATAAAAAAAAAAACATACGATCTTATTTTTATTGAAAGCAATTTCTTCGGTAGAGAATGGTCTGTTAATTCTGAAAGAGTAATCGAATCAATTTATAACTTAAAAAAAAATTGTGAGAAAATTATATATTTTGATTTATCGGATAGTACAACATTGTTACATCCTAAAGCCCTTGATCTAGTAGATTTATATTGTAAAGGACAAATCTTAAAAAATAAAAACTTATACAAAAAGAGTTTTTATGGAAGAAGAATTTATACAGATTACTGTCATAGGAAATTTGGAATTGTTGATTCAAAACCAGTTTATTCAGAAAGCGTTACAAATAAAAAGCATCTTGAAAAGATAGAATTATCATGGAATTCTTCATTATCAAATTACTCATTACTAGGAAAATTTTTAAATGAAATATATCAAAAATTACCTTTTAAATATTTATTAACCTTTCCAAAAAAAAAAGAAATTAATAATGAAAAGAAAAAAGATATAATGTCAAGAATGAACCTAAACTATGAAAGAAATACAATCTCATGGCATAGAAGAACAGCAATTGATTCATTAAAAAATAAAGGAAATTATCAAAAAATTAATACTTTAAAATATTTTAGAGAATTAAAAAATTCCAAAATCACAATTTCTCCATTTGGATGGGGAGAAATTAATTACAGAGATTATGAAGCATTCATTTATGGATCTTTATTGCTTAAACCAAATATGAGTCATATAAATACCTGGCCAAATTATTATGAGGATAATAAAACTAGTATTTTTTTTGATTGGTCGTGTAATGACATAAATATGAAAATAGAAAATATTCTTAATAATTATGAAAATTATGAAGAAATTGTTAATAACGCAAAAAACAGATATTTTAATTACATAGATAAAAATAATTTGAAAAAAATGATATTAAATATTCTTAAAAAAATAATTAATTAAAGAAAAATTATCTAGAAAGTAAAACAGTTCGGGCACCCCCAACTTTTGTCAAAATTTTAATTGTATCTTCAGCATTAATATTTTTGAATATAGACCTTTTTTCCCCGTCTGATTTTAAAACATGAAAAGCATTTTTATTAGTAACCATTTCAATACGTTTGGTTCCTGATTCTGCATTTGATGATATATATTTAGTCGTATAACCCAAACTAAAAAGTTTTGAAAGCACTGGAGTAATATCATGACTCTTATTGTAGCAAGAGATATGTGGTTCGAAACATATTAATGGATTTAAATAATTATTTCTGACATCTTTTATTAGGGATTGAAGTATTTCAACTTCATGTCCCTCTACGTCCATTCTAATTAAATCAGGTTTAAAGTATTTTTTAGATAATTCGGAAATTGTCACCGTTTTTACATTAATTGTATTACCAGACAAAAATTTCTTTGCAGAGCCTGTTGGATGAAAAGTATGCAGATTAGACTGCTTCGCTAGATAAAAAGTTTGTTTAACAGATTTATTTGAAACTCCAGATTCTTCAATATAAATTCTTTTTTTTTCAACTTTATTCAATATTATATTTCTTTTTAGCAATTCTACATTTTCTTTATTTGGTTCAATCGCAAGTATTTTTCCTGTAGATTTTAATATTTGATTTTCAATGAGAACGTAATAACCTATGTTAGCACCAATATCAAAGACATTCATATTTGCTTTAAGGGTTTTATTTAATATTAGTTTTTGATCCTCCTCTCTTTTACCAAAAAGTATTAAAGATCTAGATATACCTTTATCCTGATTATTTAGGAACATTTTAAAATCATAGATATTTCTTAAATAATACTTGTCACCAAAAAATAATCTTAATAATTCAGATTTAAAAATATTCTTAATAGAAGAAAAAAAAGTAAATGTACTTCTTTTAAAAATAATTTCTAACGAATTTCTTAATAGACTTATCATATTTGGGTATCAATAAATATTCATCTAATTTAAAACTTTTAGGAATATTATTATTTTTATCAATTATATCATATTTTATTTCACTTAGTATGCTACTTAAATCATGAATATCATTTCCTATTTTTTTTATGTGGTAAGGATGTAAACTTAAAAAAATTATAGGTTTATACTTTATTATTATAGTTTTAGCCCCTTTTAATATTTCGATTTCTGAACCCTCCGCATCTATTTTAATAATATCAGGAGATATACCTTTTCTCCTACAATATGTGTCAAGATTAATTTGTGTTCTTTTTACCTTAAAAAATTTTCCTTTATGATCTAATTTAGCTATAGAGTTTAATCCACTGTGATTTTTCTTTTCATAAAAGATTACATTATCATTTTCGCTTGCTCCTACTAAACATCTATTCAATATAATATTTTTTAACGAGTTCTTTTTTATGTGATAATTAAGAAATTTAAAATTCATATCGGAAGGTTCAAAACAATGGATATGAGTTTGTCCTAAAGAAACTCGACTAATTGGTATCAGAGTCAATCCAATGTGTGCGCCAATATCAATTACACAACTTTTATTTACACTCATTTGAATCATTTTGTTATAAAAAGAATTGTGATCAGATCCCCAATTTTCATAGTCACTAAAAAAAAAAATAGGATGAAAATTAAATGGA
Source organism: uncultured Alphaproteobacteria bacterium (assembly GCA_902542925.1). Taxonomy (GTDB): domain Bacteria; phylum Pseudomonadota; class Alphaproteobacteria; order Methylaequorales; family Methylaequoraceae; genus CACBWF01. The sequence continues at coordinate 4,483 of CACBWF010000009.1, read as the reverse complement.
CCGAAATTAGATATTTTTTTTTTACAAGGTCTTTGATAATTTAATAATAATATAATTTTTCGGTAAATACTTCCCCAAAATACCCAAAACTTTTGGTATCGACTTAACCTTCCATGCCTAAGATTTTTTAATAAATTTAAAATCATAAATAAAATTAACTTTGACAAAAGATTATTTTAAATATTAATGAAATAACCTTATACTGTAGTATAAGAACATAATAAACTACAATTTCTATATATCTAACACTTAAAAAAAAATGAAAACAATCAATTTTTTTTTATCTCTAAAAGAAAGTAACCCGAAATGTTTTTATTTTTTAATACTTTGTTTCACGTACCTAATTATTAATATAACACCAAGCCTTATTTCATCATATCAACCAGATAGCTCTACTTATAAAGATTTTGATATGACGAGAACATCAATTTATCCATACGTAATTGATATATTAGAGAAATTTAATATTGATCTTTTTTTCTTCCAAAAATTGTTATTATCTTCAAGCATTGTTTTTTTGATGTATTCTTTAGTTATTAGAAATGTAAACTCTTATTTAATAATTTTATTTTTTTTTGGATTAACTTTAAATTTGTTTTATACCTCATTCTCAAAAACCATACTTACTGAGTCAATTTTTTTTAGTTTCATAAATATTTCTTTTGCAATATTTGTCTTAGGTAAATATAAGAATTTTTTATTAAATTTTATTTTGGGTATATCCATTGGATTTATAATAACAATAAAATCAATTGGTTTTTCAATAGGTATAAGTTTGACTATTGTTTTATTAATATATTTTGTAAAAGAAAAATTATATAAAAACATTTTTGTAATTTTATTAAGTTTATTTTTAGTTGTTTGTTTAGAAAATTTTCTTTTTTTTAAAAATCATGATCAAAGAAAATCGGTTTTGCCAATAGCTATTGTAGGAAAAGTATTTTTCTTATCAGGAAATGACTCATTCAATATTGAAAACTTTCCAGAGAAATTTATAGATATTATTGATGAATCAAAATCTTCGTTTAAACCGGTATCGTTATTTTTAAAAAAAATTAATAACCCCATTCTTAGAGCTGACTTAACAGCTGATTATGAAGTAGTTGCACAGTATCAATTTTTAAAATTTAAAATTCCTGTAGAAAAAAAATTTAATGAAAGAAATATTTTTGAGCATTCTTATGAATTATTAATACCTCTTTTAAAATATAATTTTAAAGAATACTTTATTTTATCATGTACTCATTATTTAGGAATGTGGTCAACAAATTCAAAAGAAATATTTTTAAAGAAGTATCTAGAAAAAAATTTAATAAAACAACCACTTGAACAAGAATTTCAAAATGCTTCTGGTGGAATAAAAAAAATTAATTCAAAATTACTAATATACGTTCAATTATTATTTTTGGCACTATTTCTATGTTTCACATTACTAACTTTTTACTCAATATATTTAATTTTTAAAAAAAAATTCTTTGAAAATATTCATATTATAACACTAATTGTAACTTCGCAGATATATTTAGTACTAACTTCATTTGCAAATGTGGCCACAATAAGGTATCTGATGCCAATATATCCTTTGATTTTACTTTCACTGATTTTTTTTATATCCTCATTAAAAAAAGATTAATCTAACTTATTTATAAAAAACTTAATATGTGTGGTATTGCTGGTTTCCAAATTTTTAAGAATAATTTAGACATTGATTGTACTAAAAAAATTAAAGAAATAACTGAAGTAATAAATCATAGAGGACCTGATTCAGAGGGGTTTTGGTCATGTGGTAAAGAACAAATTTACTTTGGTCATAAAAGATTATCAATTATTGATCTTAGTATAAAAGGTAAACAACCTATGATCTCAAATAATGGTAGGTTTATAATTACTTATAATGGTGAGATATATAATTATAAAAATCTAAAAAAATTACTTGAGAGTAAATATGGTGTTAAATTTAAAAATAAAACCGACACACAAGTGATTTTGGAACTAATTTCAATATTTGGTCTTTATGAAGCACTTCAAATGATGGAGGGTATGTTTGCTTTTGTTTTATTTGATAAACAATCAAAAGTTGTTTCACTTGTTAGAGATAGATTTGGTGAAAAGCCTTTATTTTACTATATAGATAATAAATATGTAATATTTTCTTCAGAACTCAAATCTATAAAAAAATTTTTTAATAATACAAACTTAAATATAAGTAAAATTGGTATTCAAAATTACAAATATTTAGGGTATATTCCAGCACCGTATTCCATTTATGAAAAAACTTACAAAATTTTACCTTCACAAATTGTGAATATTAAAAATGGAAGAATTATTGATAAGTTAATATATTGGAATCATTCTAACAATTCTAATAATATTAAAACTCAATTTAATCTTGACTCAATTGAAGCGTCTATTGAAGAGTCAGTAAAAAAAATGATGGTAGCCGATGTTGATGTCGGTTGTTTTTTATCTGGGGGTATTGATTCAAGTTTAATAGCTGCAATGATGCAAAAAAATTCACCAAAAAAAATAAATACTTTTACAGTAGGTTTTTATGAACAAAATTATGATGAATCCATATATGCAAAAAAAATATCAAATTATCTTAATACCAATCATTTTGAGATTAAGGTTTCAATACTCGATATGATTTTAAACATTAAAAAAATTATAGAGAATTTTGACGAACCCTTTGCTGATTCTTCTGCAATTCCAACAGAATTAATAAGTTCTTTAGCGAGTCAAAAAACTAAAGTTATTTTATCGGGCGATGGAGGTGATGAAATTTTTTTAGGATATAACAGATATATATACGCTAAAAAACTTTCTTTTTTTAAAAATCTCTCTCCTCTATTTGTTAGAACTATTTTACAAAAAATTATAAATATTTTGCCTTTGGGATTTTTGGACATTCTAAGTACACCATTTCAAAAGGCTTTTGGTATTCAGGGGTTTTCACACAAATTGATCAAATTATCAAATATCCTTACTTATGAAAATAATGAACAGTTTTACAAAAAATTAAACATTATAGATAATAATTTCTTAAATGAATTTTTAAAAACCAAAGAAAATTTTTTTTCCAAATATAATGATACAAACTTATTAGAATCTGTGCAGAAAAATGATATTGATAACTATTTATGTAATGATATTTTAACAAAGGTTGATAGATCGAGTATGATGAACTCATTAGAAGTAAGATCTCCTTTTCTAGACCATTTACTAGTAGAAAAAATGATGAAAATACCTAGCAAATTTAAAATAAAAAATAACAAACTTAAGATCATACTCAAAGATATTTTAGAAAAATATGTACCAAAGGTCTATTTTGATAGGCCAAAAATGGGTTTTGCTATTCCACTAGAGAGTTGGTTTGATAAAGAGAAGATGCTCAATTTATCTGACGAATTAATATATGATACTGAATGGAGTCGATTATTTTATGATGAAAATAAAGTTAAGAAAAATTGGGAAAAATATAAAAAATTTAAATCTTTTCCTGCTATTAAAATTTGGTCATATCTTGTTTCTGCAATTTGGATAAATAAAAACAGTTAAATAATGTAGGATGAATCGGGAAAACTTTAGCAAAATTGTCTCACTATTCAATATCGCAGCAATAAAAGCTGGAGAAAAAATAATGGAAAATTATAAATCTTCAAATTATAAAGTTAAGCATGATGGAAGCCCTATAACAATAGCAGATTTAGAAGCAAACAAAGTAATAACAGAAATTTTAAGTTCAAAAATAGCTGACATAAAAATAGTTTCAGAGGAAAATGAGGAACTAAACGATAGTGAAAAATATTTTTTAATTGATCCACTAGATGGAACAAAAGAGTTTATTTCAAAAAATGGGGAATTTACTGTTAACATTGCTTTGATTATTGGTGGTAAACCGGTTATAGGATCTGTGTATTTACCTTTTAAAAAAGAATTATTCTGGAATGATGAAAAAAACTCTTACTATAAAGTTAACAATTGTACCAAGAAAATATCTACAAAATCTTGCCACTCTAATTCGATAATAGCAGAAGTCAGTAGATCACATATAAACAAAAAAACTACTGATTTTATAAAAATATTAAAACCAAAAAGGTTAAATAAAACTGGGTCGTCAATAAAATTATGTAATATTGCAAGGGGTATATCTCATATTTATCCAAGGTTTGGGAATGTTAACTATTGGGATATTGCCGCAGGACACTCAATTCTGAGGAAAGCAGGCGGCGATATTTTTGATATAAATGGAAAAAAAATACTGTACAAAAAAAAACAAAGTTTGATAAAATCATTTATTGCTTTTTCTAAAAATAAATTACCGAAGGATTTGATTCAAAATGCACAAAAACTTGTCTAAAAAAGAATTATTAATTAATAAGTTTACTCAGGTTAGGAATAGAACAAATTTATTGGCTGAAAGATTAACATGCGAAGATATGAATATTCAAAATTTTGTTTCATTGGTTCTGAAAAAGATATT
>CACBWF010000008.1 GCA_902542925.1 uncultured Alphaproteobacteria bacterium | reverse complement strand
TAAAGATTCCATTGAATCTTACAGAGTTGTTAAAATCATTAGACATTATTTTAAAAAAAATGAATAAAAACAGTCATTTATATCAAAATAATATATTTGAATTTTCTATTGAAAGATCTCAGTTATATATTCATAAAATAAAAAAAACAGTTAAATTAACAGAACTTGAGAGTAATTTTTTAGAATATCTTCTTTTAATTAATGCACCAGTAAGTAAGGAAGATATACTATCAAATGTCTGGAAACATCAAAGAAAACTTGAAACTCATACATTAGAATCACTTGTATATAGGTTAAGATTAAAAATAGAAAAAGATCCAAAGAACCCAGAAATATTAAAATTGAAAGGAAAAAAATATTTTATTAATATGTTATATTAATTAACTTTTAAATCAATCAGAAGTGGAACATGATCCGATGGGACATCCCAGTCCCTTGTATAGTCTAGAATTTCAGCTTTCTTTAGCAAATGTTTTAAATCTGAGGTAATCCAACAGTGGTCAAGTCTTCTTCCACGATTATTCTTTTTGTAATCAGCTGATCTATAACTCCACCAAGTAAATAGGTTTTTTGGTGGTCTTACAAAATATCTTATCGAATCAACCCAATCACCTTTAATTAGTAGTTCATCAAGTTTTTTTCTTTCTATTTCAGTATGGCTTACCGTATTGATTAGTTGTTTATGAGACCAAACATCATCAACTTTTGGAGCAATATTAAAGTCACCAAGTAAAATTGATTTTCTTTTATTTCTTGTCCATGATATTAATTCATCTAAAAACTGGATTTTGTGCTTAAATTTTTCGTTTATCTTTTTGTCGGGTACATCACCTCCTGCAGGTATATAGATATTATTTATTTCTATGCCATTGATCATTTGGCTTATATGCCTCCCATCATTTTTCTTACAGAAATTAATTTTATTTGATGTTGTGGATTTTATCCTAGATATTATGCATACCCCGTTGTATGATAAAATTCCGTTAAGATAGTGATGTAAATAACCTAGGTTTGAGAATGTTTTTACGGGAAAAGATGAATTTTCAACTTTAGTCTCTTGTAAGCAAATCACATCAGGATTTACCTTTTTAATTAATAAAATAATATGATTGATCCTTTTCCTTACTGAATTTACATTCCAAGTTAAAATTTTCATAGTTAATTTCTTTTACTAAATGGATTTTTTCTAGGATCCACAATTAAAAATTTACGATTTTCAAGTGTAATATTTGTAGATAAATTACTCAAACTGATCTGGATAAGATTACCTTGTGAATCTTCAATCTCCCACTTTTTAAGGTTAAGTGGTTTTTTTTCAAAAATTAATTTTATTTTCTTACCATTTTGTGTTTTTTCTGAAACCTTAAAGCTTAAAATATTGTTTTTATTTGTAGTTTCAGAGATAATATAATTTTTGAAGCTTATAGGCTCTGAGAGGAGAAAGTTGAATGGAATTTGGTCAATACTATACATACTGATAGTGTTGATTTTTTTATTAATTAAAGCTATCTTCTTACCATCTGAAACCAATATCTCGTTTCGGGGTTTGTGGAACACAATTCTAAATTTATCTGGTTTTTTCATAAAGATAGTACCATAAGTAATCGAACCATCACCTGAGATCTGTGTAAAGTCTGATTTTAGTGAGGAAATATTATTTAGGTATTTCTTGATTTTCTTGATTTCATCTGATCCTAACTCACCAAAAGAAAAAAAAATAATAAAAAATAAGATTGAACATTTAGACATCTTTACCCACTAAAACTTCCCTTCTACCAACATGATTAGCTGGACTAACCAAACCATCCTTCTCCATTTTTTCAATTATTTTTGCTGCCCTATTATATCCAATAGAAAGATGCCTCTGAATAAAACTTGTTGATGCTTTTTTTTCTCTACATACAATAGCTACAGCCTGATTATATAATTCGTCACTTTGTTCTAATGCTAATCCTATCATGTTGTCCGAATCCTCCTCTTCAGTAACAGAATCTAGATAATCTGGCTCTCCCTGAAGTTTTACATGTCTTACCACAGATTCGACTTCATGAGTCATAACAAAAGGCCCATGAACTCGAAGTAATCTTTTTCCAGTCATGGTAAGAAGTAGATCACCCTTACCAAGTAACTGTTCACCTCCTTGTTCCCCCAAGATAGTCCTACTGTCTATTTTTGATGTTACTTGATAGCTTATCCTGGAAGGAAAGTTGGATTTAATAGTGCCTGTTATAACATCTACAGAGGGTCTTTGAGTTGCTACTATCAAATGGATTCCTGCTGCCCTAGCCATTTGTGATAATCTTTGAATTGTAGCCTCTATCTCTCTTCCAGATGTAATCATTAAATCAGCTAATTCATCAACAACCACTACAATTTTTGGGAATATTTGTAATTCAATTTGTCTTCTTTCAGATATCGGTTTGCCAGTTTCTTGATCAAAGCCTACTTGAACTTCACGATCAATAATTTCTCCTTTTTCTAATGCTGTTCTAACTCTTTCATTATATGCTTCAATGTTTCTGACTCCTAATTCAGACATTAGTTGGTATCTTTTCTCCATTTCTTTTACAGCCCATTTAAGTGCAATTATTGCTTTCTTAGTATCAGTTACAACTTCGGTCAACAAATGCGGTATATCTTTATATACTGATAATTCTAGCATTTTTGGATCAATTAGTATTAATCTGCAATCTTCTGGTGAACAATTGTATAGCAGCGATAAAATCATAGCATTGATACCAACTGACTTACCGGAACCTGTAGTTCCCGCTACAAGTAGATGAGGCATAAGAGTAAGGTCAACTATAACTGGTTTCCCTAGTATATCTTTCCCCAGTACAAGTGGTAAGGCATATTCGCTATTTCTATATTCGTCACTATCAACAAGCTCTTTTAAAAAAACAGTTTGAATTTGTTTATTTGGAATTTCAATTCCTATAGCATCTCTTCCAGGTATAGCAGAGATCCTTGATGATAAAGAACTCATTGATCTTGCGATATCATCAGATAACCCAATAACCGTGGATGTCTTTGTTCCTGGAGCTGGCTTTAATTCATATAAAGTAACAATCGGACCTTGTTTAAATGATGAGATATTACCTCTTATATTGAAATCACTGAGAACATTCTCAAGCATAGCTTTGTTAATACTTATATTTTTATAATTCTCAGTTTCATATTTTTTTTGATCAATTGGATTTTCCAGCATTGATACACTTGGAAGAGTGTAATTAATATTAGTTCCAAGGCTTTTTTTATAAGTTTTTTTTGGGTACGTTTTTGTCTTTCTGGAATTCTTGTCATTCAGTAAGTCTTTAAATCTATGTTTAAAAATAATTTTTTTTCTTAAAAATAAATTTATCATTGAAAATAAAAGATAAATTATTGACTCAAGTAACAACTTTAAGAAATTAGAATAAAACTTTGATGGTAGTCCTAGACAAATTACTATACTCATGCTGGTAAAAAGAAATATACTTAAAAATAATAGATTATTCTGAATAAGATAAGTTAAATAAATTCCCTGATAATTTGAAAGCAACTCATAGATCCCTTCACCAACAAAACCAACATCTACAAACTCAAATCTAAAAGATTCTGAATTTTCCAATATAGATGTAAGCGCGCATAATAACAAAATAGAGATAGGTAAAAAAGAAGCATTTAATGTATTTGGGATTTTTTTAACCACGATGATTTTTATAAGCCAACAAAATAAGACAATTGGAATATAAAAGCTTATTGTCCCTAAAGATTCAAATAATAAGGCGGAAAGGTTGGCTCCAAAGGACCCAAGAATATTTCTAACTTCTGTAACACTTGAATTATGTTTAAAAATATTGTTGTCATTTTCATGAGAACTAACTAATGAAAGTATCAAACATACAAATAAAAGTAAAATAACTAAAGAGTATGAAAATCTTATTATTTCTTCTTTATTTATAATTTTCATAGAATAGACTTTATTTTTATATTATTTTTCTTATAAAAAATATAGCTCATGAAAAAAAATTATATTGAATCAGACGTTTTAATTATCGGAGCTGGATTTATAGGTCAAATAATGGCTTTGATGTTAGCTTCTTCTAAAATTAAAGTTACATTAGTTGATAAAAATAAGTTTAGAAGATACGACACTAGAACAACTGCTATTTCCCAAGGTTCTGCAAGAATTCTTGATAGTATTGATGTCTGGTCATCTCTTAAAGAGCATTCTGAAGGAATAAACAAAATTTTTGTGTCTGATCAACAAGACACAGATTACTTAACATTTGATTCATCAAAGTTAAACGAAGGAATGCTTGGGTTTATCATAGAAAATGAGATATTTAGAAGGATTATTAATAAAAAAATAATTCAGAATTCATATATTAGAACGTTCGAAGACCATGAAATTTTAAAAATTATCAATTCAGGGAAAAGAAAGCATAATAAAATTTTTGCGGAATCAAAATACGTAAAATTTTTAGCTGAGCTAATAATTGCTGCCGACGGAAGAAATTCTGCATCAAGAAGATTAGTAAATCTTAAGTATTATGAAAATAAATATAAACAAAACGCTTACGTTTTTAATATTACTCACAAAAATAAACATAATGGAATCGCACTAGAAAGATTTTTCCCCAGTGGCCCCCTGGCAATTTTACCAATGCGAAAAAATATAAGATCAGACCCAAATAGGTCATCAGTGGTTTGGACAGTAGACAGTAACTTAGGGGATTTTACTAAAATTGATCAGGGAGAATTTCTAAAAGAGTTTTCTTATAGGTATAATGAATTCTTTGGAAGATTACTAAATTTGTCAAAACCCTCTGTATATCCTTTAAATTTAATTTATGCATATGAAATTATTTCTGAAAAAATTGTTTTGGTTGGCGATGCTGCGCAAGGTATTCATCCGATTGCTGGACAAGGATTTAATCTTGGTTTAAGAGATTGCAAAACGTTAAAAGAACTAGTCTTAGATGCTAAACTAACAGGTCAACCAATTAACTCTAGGTTCCTTTTAAACAAGTATCAAACTCAAAGAACCTTAGATCGCAGACTTTTTATTGAAGCAACAGATAAACTAAATAAAATATTTTCTAATAATTTTAACACGATAAAGTTTGTAAGAAAATTTGGACTAAGATTAATAAATAAATCAGATATTGCTAAAAAATATTTAATGTTGAATGCTATGGGCTTAAGGAATTTGAGTGCTCCCTTCCTAACTTAATAATGTATTTCCAGCTGTAAATACCAGTATTATGCAAATCATTAAAACTTATTTTGATAGCATAATTTCCAATTTTTTCAATGTTAGTAACTTTAATATCAGTAAATACATTATTTTTTTTTAAATTTTTTTTATTTTCAGCTGAGGGACTTTTTGATCTTAAATATGATGCCGATAGAATAAGGGTATTACCACCTTCGTAATTGAAGACAACCCTCTGCTTATTTTTTAAAACCTTTATTTCTATAGGGACTATATTAATCATGAACTGATAGAAGAGGTATACCGTCGATTATTTTATAAAAGTATTGTTTATCAATAGTTATTAAAATATTTTCTTTTTTTTTAAACAAAAGTTTCTGGCCAGATTGAGGGCATTGTAAAAAATCTAGCAATTTAATATTAAAGTTTGTATTCATTAAACTATGTTATTGATCTTGAAACAGATGATTCGTTTTCATTTAAACCCATTTCAATTAACGAATTAAGAACCTTTAGCCTATCATTTAGTGTTTTAGCTTCTAGCAAAGCCTGTTTTTCTAAAAAGTTAAAAGGACAACCCATTGAGATAGAATTAATCAGGTCTTCGTCTGTCGAAGCCTCAATGGCTTGCCAATCCGCATTTACACCAATTTTTTCCAAGTATAACTTTAGTTTATCCTCAAACATGGATCTCTGCTCATTATTACTCAATTTTGAGACTTGAAGATCTTCTGAATATTTATCCCAAGAAACTTCTGCTTGTCTAAATCCGTTAATTTGGTTTACTTCTTTTAAAACACGGAATCTACAAAGTCCCTTTAAGACAATTTCGTATCTATTGTCGTTTGTTTGGCTAAATGCATTAATTATTCCAGCACACCCTATTTTATATATTGTAGGTGAATCTGTTTTTATATCTTTATCCTTATTAGTAGGTTGTATCATTCCTATTAATCGGCTAGAACTGAGCGCATGATCGAACATATGCAAATATCTATTTTCAAACAAATTCAACGGAAGTTTGCTCCTCGGTAATAGCAGGGCACTTGTTAAAGGGAATAATGCTATAACATTGGGCAAATCAGCGTAAGACTTTTCAAAGCTGTATTTTTTTATCATTTTAATTCCATAAATAGTATATGCGACTTTTAATTAACAAAAAAAGTTTTTTTTTGTTAATTAAAAAGACAACATATTGAAAAATACAAAATTAAGTATATTATTGAAATTCTGCGGGCGTGGCTCAGTGGTAGAGCATTTCGTTGCCAACGAAAGGGTCGGCGGTTCGAATCCGCTCGCCCGCTCCATAAGTCTAATTTCTTGACTCTAAAAAATAGCTCAAATACACTTTAATTTAATTTTTATTTCTAAATTTTATGTATGTAATTTCAAATAAAATTAGACTTTGTTTATTTGCTCTAATAATGTCTTTTTGTACCAGTACCACTGTTTCAGGTGTTACAATTTTCTTTTCTCACGATGATTTAAGTGAATTTTTTATGGTTTGGTTAAGTTCCACTATTAAATCTTGGCCTCTAGTTTTTTTGCTAATTATTTTCTTTGTCCCAATTATTAATAGATTCTTAGATAAATATTTCATAATTGAAAATGATAAAAATATTTAAATCTAGGAAAGTATTTTCATGGTGTTTTTTTGATTTTGGAATTTCTAGTTACCCAACCTTGATACTGACGTTTTTTTACGGAGCTTTTTACGCTAAAGCCATTGCTAAAAGTCCCACCATAGGTACAGCTTACTGGGGATTTTCAATTTCAATTGCAAGTATAATATCTTTTCTGCTTTTAAGTTTTTTCTTAATACAATCAAGATTTTATTTTCAACATATTTCGACTAGATTTTTTAAAATATTTTTTTATTCATTATTGATATCTGTTAGCGCATTATTTTTTTTTGACTCAGAAAATTCAGCTTATTATCCTTTAATCTTTGTAATAACATCATTTATCTCTTTTGAATTTGTAAATCTTTTTTACAACATTTCTTTGCAAGAAGTTGCGCCAAAAAATAAAGAAGGGATTGTTTCAAATTTAGGATGGGCGACAGGCTATTTTGGCGGATTAATGGCATTAATGTTTATTTATTTTTTGATAAAATATACAGAAAATAGTGATTACCAATTCTTTAACATATCGGTTTTTCATCTTATTGGGCCATTTGTTGCATTATGGTGTTTGATATTTTGCTTGTCTCATTTTAAAAATTACAAGTCTGAGAAGTTTGCAATACCAGACATAATTAAATTGATGAAAAGTTTAAAAAATAATAAGGTACGTTTTTTTCTTTTAAGCTTCTTTTTTCTGAACAATGGTGTAATCTGCATATTTTCTTTTGCAAGTATGTTTGCTGCATTTATTTTTGGTCTAAGTGAATCAGAAATAATATTTTTAGGAATTTTTATAAATCTCTCTGGCATAATTGGGTGCTTATTTTTCGGATTTGTTGAAAAAAAATTAGATTCGATGGAAATAGTAATGTTATGTATTGGTGCTTTACTAATCTTAACTTTAATTCTTTTTTTTACAGAATCCGTCTCATTCTTTTGGTTAATTGCCTTAGCAATTGGATTTTTTATTGGCCCTATTCAAGCATCTAGTAGAGCATTTTTAGCTGAAAATCTTAAGAAAAATGATCAACTCACAATTTTTTCTTTTTATTCTATAATTGGTAATGTTTGTGCAGTTCTTGGACCATTTGTTATTGGGATAGTTGTAGATTTAAATGAATCGATAAGGACAGGAATACTAATAATACCCTTATTCTTTTTCATTTCATTAATACCCTTTTTGAGATTATTAATGCTTGAAATTTCTAATACCAGTAAAAACCATTGAAATTTCATTTTTATTTGCCGACTCTATAACTTTATCATCATTAATTGAGCCCCCTGGCTGAATAATTGCGCTTATTTTATTTTGTGAACACAGTTCAATAATATCTGGGAAGGGGAAGAATCCATCAGAAGCAAGTACAATATTCCCTAATTTTTTTATAATTTTTCCATCATTCATCTGAAGCTTATTAATTGCAATTCTAGCAGCTTCCACTCTGCTTGTTTGTCCTGATGACAGACTTATTGTCTTTTTATTTTTTACTAAAACAATTGCGTTTGAGTTCATATATTTTGACACAATTTGGGCAAAAATTAAATCTTCAAACTCTTTTTTTTTGGGTTTTTGGTTAGTTACAAAACTGATTTTTTCTTGTTGAATTTTTTTTGTATCAAAGTTCTGGATTAAAACAAATTTTTTTGTGCTTTTAATATCTAAATTAAGAAGATTTTTTTTTTTTTTCTTTCTTGATTCAATAAGTATTAAATTTTTCTTTTTTCTCAGATGCAAAAGGGCATCTGATGAAAATTTTGGAGCAATTACTAACTCTGTAAAAAGTTTAGAAATCTCTATGGCTACTTTTTTTTCTATCTTTTTATTGAATGCGACAACACCACCAAAGGCACTTTCTCTGTCTGTTTCTAGTGCATTTTTATAAGCAGTTAATTGATTTGATGAACTTGCAACACCGCAAGGATTTGCATGTTTTACGATTGTACAACTACTCTCACTGAATTCGTTTACTAATTCATAAGCTAGTTCAGAATCTACAATATTGTTGTACGACAATTCTTTTCCGGATAGTTTCTTTAGTGGTTGGTCCCCGATACTATATAGAGTTGCTTTCTGATGAGGGTTCTCTCCATATCTAAGTTTTGTTGCTTGTTTAATAGGTATCGTTGAAATTTTTGAGGTTTCATTATTTTCTTTTATGGAAAACCAATTTGATATTATACTATCGTAATATGCTGTTGATTTAAAAACTTCAGTTGCGAGCCTTCTTCTGTAATTCAAAGAAAAACCTTTAGGATTTCTTTTGGAGATTTCTAGGAATTCAGAATATTGTACGGGGTCACTTAAAACAATAACATTTGGATAATTTTTTGCAGCGGCCCTTAACATAGTTGGCCCACCAATATCTATATTTTCCAAACAAATTTCTTCATTTTTAGAATCCTGTGAAATAACTTTTTCAAATTGGTATAAATTAACAATAACAAGATCAAAAAAGACAAGATTCCTTTTTCCAAGTTCACTTAAATGTTTGGATATATTTTTTTTTGCAAGTATACCTGAATGGATATTAGGATGTAGTGTTTTAACTCTTCCGTCAAGAAGTTCAGGAAAATTGGTATAATCTGATATATTATGTAACGTTATTCTTTTTTTGAAATCTTTAAGAAATTTATAAGTCCCACCTGTTGAATATATTGAAATTTTATTTTTTTCAAAATATGAGATTAGAGATTCCAAATTTGTTTTATCCGAAACTGATATAATGGCATTTTTTATTTTAATGTATCTCATTATTTTTCTATCTTTTATATTCTGGTAATAGTTTGTAGAAACTCCTTAAAATTTCTTTTTCTTCGGCTTTGTTTAAATCAATTAAAAATTGTTCTATGTCCATTTCAGATATTTGATTAATTTTTTTTGTAGTTTTAAGTATAAAATTATTTTTTGTTTTGGAAACATCCTCCTTGTTATAAAATAATTCTTCATCAATTTTTTCGCCTTTCCTCAGATTAGTATATATTATTGGGATTTCTTTTTTTTGTCCTGAAAGTTGGATCATTTTTTTCGCTAGATCTTTAATTTTTACTGGTTCTCCCATTTCTAAAATATGTATTTCTCCAGACTGTCCCTTAGAACTATCAATTGATGCTATAATTACTAGCTCTACGGCTTCTCTGATTGTCATAAAATATCTTTGTACATTAGGATGAGTGATAGTAATAGGCCCACCTTCTTTAATTTGCTTTTCAAATAAAGGTATTACAGATCCGGTTGATCCAAGCACATTTCCAAATCTTACAATTTTTAACTCAGTAGCTATTTTCCCATCTAGTTGTTGGATATACTTTTCACATAATCTCTTTGTTGCTCCCATAAATGTAGAGGGATTAACTGCTTTATCAGTAGATATAAATACCATTTTATTAACACAAAATTCCTTACAAGCATTTAATATATTGAGAGTACCTAAGAAATTGATATTAATTGCTTCAATTGGATCATCTTCTGCAAATGTAATATGTTTTAAAGCTGCAGAATGAAATACGATATCTGGTTTATATTCTTTAAATATTTTAAATATTTTTTTTTCATCTCTCACATCCCCTAATACAGACTTTATTTTAGTATAACTTTTAAGTTTTTCAGTTGCCTGATAGAGATGGTACTCATTTTGTTCAAATAGTATTAATTTTTTTGGGGAGAAATTGTTTATTTGCTTACAAAGCTCAAACCCTATACTTCCACCTGCTCCTGTTACCAAAATAACTTTATTTTTTAAAAGTTTATAGTTACCTGTTTTATGAACTTTTTGTTTTCTCCCTAAAACATCTTCTACCTCAATAGGGTAAGTTTCAAAATTCTTGTGAAGTGTATTTTTTAACTCTGTAATCCTTGGCACTTCTCCAATTGCTAGTCCATTTTGTTTTGCAAAAACAAATAATTTTTCAATCATTTCGCGTGTTAAACTATGGTCTGTTATAATCATTCTTTGGACTGAATTATTCTTTTTTTCAATCCAATTATTTAGATTATCAAAATCACCTATATCCCCTATAACTGGAATACCATGAATCTGATTTCCGACAGATTTTTTTTTGATTCCAAGTATAGCAACAACGTTGTAAGGAGAATTTATTTCTCTAGTCGCAGCTCTAATAAACAATTCTGATGTATCACCATCACCAATTATTAAAACATTGATTTTGTGATTACTATTTTTCTGATTATTTAAGATATCTTTAACCAGTCTGTAGAAAATTCGTGGTCCGGATATTCCAAAAACAGAGACGAGAAATAATAGTATTGGAAAAGACCTTGGGATATTTTCTAATCTAATTGTTAAGAAAAGACTTGCAACTACTATAAGACATGACGCAGTCAATGACTTTAAAATTGAAAAAATCTCATTTATAGATGCATATCTCCAAATGCCTTGATAAAGTCCGAATCTATGGAGAAATACTATTGTAGTAGATGTAAATAAAACTAAAAAAGGCAATAAATTTTTAAATAATATGAAACCTTGGCTCTCAAGTCTTAGCCAAAGTGCAAAAAAAAACGATGCCGATAAAATAACTACATCGTGTACAATTGTAATAAAAATCCTTTTTTTAAAGTTAATCATTATTTTTTCTGAACCTACCTTTACTGAGCCAAAAAAGGAAAACCAAAACAGTAAATAATGCTAGAATTACTGCTGTTTTTCCTAACTTCGTATATAAAATAGAAAACAAAAGTAATAATATATTTATAAAAATAATGTATCTTAAGACATAGTCATGACTAAAACCACTCCTTACTTTTTTTTGATAAAAATGTTCACTATGAGCTAAAAAAATATTTTTTTTTTCAACAATCCTTCTAATTAGTGTAATTGAGGAATCACTTAAATAATAAATAACCAATAAACAAATTGAAATAAACCCCTTTTCATTAATGAAACTAGAAACAATAATTGATCCAATAAAAAAACCAATTGGTATTGAGCCACTATCACCAATGAAGATTTTTGAAGGAGAAATATTCCAATATAAAAAACCTAGAAATACAGAAAATAAAAGGATACCGATATATGAATATTGCCTATCAATAGTTCCCATCAAGGATAAAATAATAATACCCACAGAAAAAAATACAACCTGTACAGCGGTTATTCCGTCAATTCCATCCATAAAATTAAACACATTCATAACCCACATCCATAACATTGATAAAAAAATATACAAAATAATTTTCATGATATTTTGGTTAAGATATATTTCACCTATCTGAAAGTTTTTGGAGAGGAAAATAGATAACTGTTTGTCAAATAGACTTATACCTAAAAAAACAATTACTATTTGAAAAATAAGTTTTTTTGCCGAGGATAAATTTTTTATATCATCATAAAATGAAAAAAAGCAGATTATCAACATTAGTAGACTTAAAAAAAACCAGGGTGATCTACTTATAAAACCAAAATATGAATAAAGAATGATGGAAATAGATAATATTGGAATTAATATTATACCAGCACCCTTTGGAATAATTGCTTCATGATTACTTCTATAATTTGGTACATCAACGATCTTATTTATTTTCAAAAATTTAATAAGAGGCTTTAATGCAATAAGAACAAAAAATACTAAAAGAAATGGGAAAAAAATGTTAAAAAAAAGTATCATTCTTAATAAATATTAACACATATGTCATGGACAAAAGAACTCTCCAAAAAAAAATAGCCATTATAGGACTTGGATATGTTGGTTTACCTTTAGCATTAAAACTTTCTTTGAATTTTAATGTTGTTGGCTTTGATGTCAATTCGAAAAGGATACACTCTCTAAAATTAGGAATTGATAGCACAAAAGAAGTAGATGAAAAAAAATTAAAACAAGCTTTAAAGAGTAATTTATTATTATCAAGCAAAGAAGACTCTATTAAGGATTGCGAGATTTTTATAATTACAGTGCCCACTCCAGTTACAAAAGAAAATAAACCAGACCTAACTTTTTTAGAAGATGCTTGCAACACAGTCGGAAAAATAATGAGAAAAAATAGTATTGTTGTTTTTGAAAGTACAGTCTACCCTGGGGTAACAGAAGATTTTTGCGGAAAGATCTTAGAAAAAAGGTCGGGTTTATTAAATGAAATTGACTTTTTTCTTGCTTACTCACCTGAGCGAGTCAATCCTGGTGATAAAGTGCATACAATTGATAAGATCACCAAAGTTATTTCAGCAAATAATAGAGGAATCTTAAAAATCCTAAAAAAAATCTATGGATCAATAACAAATGGTAATATCTTTGAAGCAGAAAGTATTAAAGTCGCAGAAGCATCAAAAGTTATTGAAAATTCTCAAAGAGATATAAATATTGCATTTGTCAATGAAATAACAAAAATTTGCATGAACCTTGGTATTAGTATTTATGATGTCCTCGATGCGTCTAATACAAAGTGGAACTTTCTGCCTTTCTACCCTGGATTGGTAGGAGGACATTGTATAGGTGTTGACCCTTACTATTTGGCGTTTAAGTCAAAAAAAATTGGCATCAAACCAGAAGTTATTTTGTCAGGAAGAAAAACAAATGATGAAATGAGTAAATTTTTTGGAAAAAAAATTTTAAAGCTTATAACAGCTAAAAGTAAGATCTTAATTTTTGGGGCAACTTTTAAAGAAAATGTTCCTGATACACGAAATTCAAAAGTTTTTGATTTAATAAATTTTCTAAAAAGTAAAAAAAACCTCGTACACGTTTGTGATCCTTATATTTTAGACAAAAAAATACATGGAAATCAGGTCTATAAGCTTGATGAACTAAAAAAAAATTATTATGACCTATTAATTTTAACAGTAAATCACAAACAATTTGCTGGCATATATCCAAAAAAAGTAAGCCTTTTTATGAAAAGAAACGCATTGATCTTTGACTTGACAGGCGCATGGAAAAAGAAACGACATAATTTAAAATACTTTACTCTTTGATACTCTAACTAATTGATCGAAACAACCATTTTAATTTCTTTCCTGGTATTACCTTTTCTTCTAGTAATATATGAGAGTTTCTTGCAATTGCATTACTTAATCCGAGATAAATACTTTCTCCAACATCAATAATTGGATCTGAACAAATAAACTCCCATCCATGACCGTCTTTCAACCTTAAGATTACTTTTTTTTTACCACTTGTAATATTAGCCTCAACATTTGGATGAATGTGGAACCTTATCTGAGCAAACTTAGGTTTTGTTTTGTAGTAATCGGGAGTTTTCACCAGAGTATCTTGACCTCTTATTATTTTTCTATACGTATCAATGTGAATTTTTCTATTGTGAATCAACCCAAATACTTCTTTATATCCATTATGAGAAGATTCAACCCAATGTGATTTTCCATCTGTGTATTTTTTTGACCAAACGTCTGCAATCCTACCCTTTTTAAATTTTTCAAAAAAGATATCCGAAGAATTAACATTATCAATTGTTAATGTTGAGTGAGCAGCTGTGGATTTCATAGCTTCCGCCCATTTTTTATTTTGTATATGTGGAGAGCCAGAATTTACAACAACAATCTGTTTTCCAAAAGAAAATTCAAATGATAGAGAGCCAGCATATGTAGAATATGTAGATGGTTTCCCGGCGTCCATCAAGAAAGTAATTTTGTTTTCTGAAATTCTCTGTAATCCCAATTTATTTGATGAGTTAGGAATTTTTATTTTTGAATTTGATCTTAACAAAACCTGATCAATCAAGAGTTTACTCACTGGCAGCGAGTTATTAAATGATGCTAAACTACCATCTCCATGTCTGTAAAATTTTAAGAAAGAAGCCATTTTTAAAATAGTGGAATTTACCTTTTCTGGAACCTGAATTTTTGATAATGATAAAAAGTTTTTAATATCTATTAAGACTTGAAGAAATTCTAGATGGATTTTTGGAGATTTCTGTTTGTGCAACCCTTCGTCAGTAACTTGTTTGTCAATCTCAGATAATACCAAAGAACACCCAAAATTCTGAAATTTCTTAAGTGTTTTAAAACTTAAAGATGCCATTATTATTGCTTTTACGCAAAACATCCTCTCAAATCCATCCGTATCTACTAAATTATAATTTAATAAATGTTTTGATTGTATTGACAAGCTTTTTATTACTTTCTTTTGTACTTTTTCTTCTGCACCAGAGCAATAAAAAGTGAAATTCTCCAATAATACGCAAACCCTTTTTGCTAAAATATCACTACGCCACTCTTTTTTACTCCAATAATTAAATTCTTTTATCCAATCTGTTACACATTTCCTTGCAAAGGTTCTTGCTTTATTTGAACCAACTGCTCTTAAATCCCTGATCCAACAAAAACTATGCAACTCATTATTCCATGTCCGAGATGCTTTATTTCTAGCCCATATATAATTTTCCAAGAAAACACTCTCCCCATAAAAAGAAAAATAACCTTTTAGTAATTCATATCCGTTATCTGCATTTCCTCCCCATCCATCACTGAATTTCTTGACTATATTTTCAGAAGAGTATTTTTCTAGTATAGTTTTGTGTAACGGTGTCCTAAGAAGTATTGGATAAAATTTTGAAAATAGTTTTTTACTCATAATTTCTGTTATCTAATATTTTTCAAACACGAGATGAAAAATCCATCAACACCACCAGATTTTTTATAATTTAGAGGTGACATAATTATATTTCCATCCTTATTTAAACAATCTAAATCAGTTATAATATTTTTAAGGTTTACTTTTATGAATTTATCATTTTTTTTTAAGAAATTGTTAATTTGCCCTTCTCCCTCTTCATAAATTAAAGAACAGACAGCATAGATCATTATCCCATTTTTTTTAATTAATTTGGAGGTTTTTTCTATTATTTTTTGCTGAGATTTTAGAAGACTGTGGATATTTTTTTCCTGAATCAAAATCTCTGGTTTTTTTTGAATAATTCCTGACGCTGAGCATGGTGCGTCAATTAAAGCGCAATCGTAAAGCTTTTTAATATCGTTTTTCAATATATCCATATTTAAGATTTTTGGTCTGAATTTCATTCTCTTAAGATTTTCTCTTAATTTACAAGTTCTCTCTGGAGATTTTTCAATTGCCGTTACTTGAAATCCAGCATTACATAATTGTATAGTTTTTCCTCCTGGAGCAGAACCAATCTCAAGGATATCAATTTTTTTTCTTTCTAAATTAAATATTTTTTCAATTATGATGCAGGGTATTGATGCTGAAATACTTTGGATCCACCAATCTCCATTTTGAAACCTAGGAATATTTTCAATACTACCTGTATGCTTTATCCTTAATATATTATTAAATATATTTTTTCCTTTTAGGTCTTTCACATATTTCATATTCATAAGTTGCTTTTTTTTAAAATGAATATCCAGTAAGGGTACTTTACAAATGCTATTTGCAATATCGTTAATATTTATTTTAATGTCTGAATATATATGTTCTGTTACCCACCTTGGAAGATTAATTGTAGGATCAAGAGTTTTAACTAACACTAATTTATTCCTACAAACGTTTCTTAAAACTGCGTTTACAAATGATTGCAATCCAAAATAGTGTTTTTTTGTAATTTCTACGGTAGTGAAAGTTGCTGCATGATCCGAAACCTCAAGAAAAAGTATTTGTGTTATTCCAATTCTTAAAATATTTTTAAGTTTTTCATCTTTTTCTTTAAGTGGTTTTTTAACAAATCTTTTTATTACAAAATCTACTTCTCCATTTCTTCGAAGAAATGTCAAAATTAGCATTTTTACAAATGCCTTATCCTTTTTGCTAAGTCTCTGAAAATCACAAAGATTTTCGGTTATACTTTCCAAAGTATAACCATGAAATAATTTTTCAATTATTTTCAAAGATATTTCTCTTGTATTCATAAAATAATACTTTAGTTTATTAATAGTACAGGGAAATTAAGTTATGAAAAAGTCAGTAAAAACAAAAACTAATAAAAATAAGAAAGTCAAAGAACTAGGTGGCCCAAAAGGACTTGACCCAACTAGATATGGAGATTGGGAAAGAAAGGGAATTTGTTACGACTTTTAGGCCTTAACCCCTATTTTTAACTAGTTCCTCAACAACTTCAGGCTCATTCAAAGTTGAAATATCTCCAATATCTCCCTCTTCATTTGAAGCTACTTTCCTCAGAATTCTCCTCATTATTTTTCCAGATCTAGTCTTTGGTAAATTCGGCGCCCACTGAATTATATCTGGTGAAGCAATAGGTCCGATTTTACTTCTAACCCACTGTCTTAATTCTTCTTTTAACTCATCAGTATACTTATTCCCTTTCATCAGTGTTATATAAGCATAAATGCCTTGTCCTTTAATCTTGTGAGGGAACCCAACAACAGCAGATTCTGAAACTTTTTGGTGTAAAACCAAGGCACTTTCTACCTCTGCAGTACCTAATCTATGTCCTGAGACATTAATTACATCATCAACTCTTCCAGTTATCCAATAATAGCCGTCTTTGTCTCTTCTGCAACCGTCACCGGTAAAATACTTTCCTTTAAATGTTTTAAAATAGGTCTCTTCAAACCTTTTGTGATCTTTAAAAACAGTTCTCATCATACCAGGCCAGGCTTCAGAAATACAAAGATTTCCACTGCATTCACCAGAAAGCTCGTTTCCATTGTTATCAACAATTACCGGTTTTACTCCAAAAAAAGGGAGTGTTGCAGATCCTGGCTTAGTTGGAGTTGCGCTAGCTAAAGGTGAAATTATTGCTGCACCTGTTTCAGTTTGCCAATATGTGTCAACTACAGGACAATTTGAATTTCCTACTACTTCATAATACCATTTCCACGCTTCTGGATTAATAGGTTCTCCTACTGTACCTATTACTCTCAAAGAATCTCTTCGCGTTTCATTAACATAATCATTACCTAACCCCATTAATGCCCTGATTGCAGTTGGTGCGGTATAAAATATATTTACATTATGTTTATCCACAATTTGCCAAAATCTAGAAGGTGTCGGGAAAGTGGGTATGCCCTCAAACATTAATGTTGTTGCACAATTACACAACGGGCCGTATACAATATAGCTGTGCCCAGTAACCCAACCAACATCAGCTGAACACCAATAAATGTCATCACTTTTGAGATTGAATACTAATTTATGAGATAAAGACGCATGAAGAAGGTAACCTGCGGTTGTATGCATAACTCCTTTCGGAGTACCCGTCGATCCTGAAGTATATAAAATAAAAAGAGGATCTTCAGACTCTTGAGCCTCTGGATCACAGGTTGAGCTTTGAGAATTTACTAAATTATGATACCAGAAATCTTTTTGGGGATCGAAATTATCTTCGCTATCAGTTCTTTTTACAACGAGAATCTTTTCAACTATTTTTAAATCTTCCACAGCTTTTTTTACATTACTTAATAGAGGTATTTTTTTCCCCCCTCTAACTCCTTCATTCGCTGTTATTATGAGAGAAGACTCACAATCTACTATTCTATTTTTAAGAGATTCGGGAGAAAATCCACCAAATACTACAGAATGTATTGCCCCAATCCTAGCGCATGCAAGCATCGAAATCGCTGCTTCTGGTATCATAGGAAGGTAAATTGTAACCCTGTCATTTTTCTTTACACCAAGTTCTTTGAGACCATTTGCAAGTTTGCAGACTTTTTCATACAGATCTTTGTATGTAAGTTTTAAGCTTTCTTTAGGGTCATCGCCTTCCCAGATAATTGCCATTTTTTCTGCATTGTTCTCTAGATGTCTATCTAGACAGTTATAAGAAGCATTTAATTTACCTCCCTCAAACCATTTTATAGAAACATCATTATCAAAACTAAAATTTCGTACAGT
This sequence comes from uncultured Alphaproteobacteria bacterium, assembly GCA_902542925.1. Taxonomy (GTDB): domain Bacteria; phylum Pseudomonadota; class Alphaproteobacteria; order Methylaequorales; family Methylaequoraceae; genus CACBWF01. The sequence continues at coordinate 11,376 of CACBWF010000008.1, read as the reverse complement.
GTCGAATTTCTTTATCCAGCTAAGAGAATTAGCCTCATTAGACCAAAATTTATCTGGATTATGAATTGATTCATGATATTTTTTTTTATATTCATCAAATGAAATTAATCCAGATTTTTTTATGTTGTCCGGGACTCTAAATATTTTACTACTATTGGTCATACAAAAAAATATATTCTATAGAGTTTTTTTTTAAAAGACTTTTTTAAACTTATGTACTACAACTTCATCAAAAAGGCCTACAATGTTGTAAGGGTCGTTTTTTATAAATTTATCAATTGCATTTCTATCATCAAAATTTAAAGCAATTACAGATCCACATGGGTCACCAGTTTTAGAGACAATAGGGCCTGCCATTATTAATTTTGATTTAAAACTTTCTAAGTACTTAAGATGTTTCTCCCTAGCATTGAGCCTTAAATTGAGCTTATTTTTTTTGTCCTTGGATATAATCAAATAAGCCATTTTATTCCTCAAATTGAAATGGTCTCGACAATAGTTTATTGATAACCTCTGATATTTTTTCCCCAGATATTACTTGTTTTACAGCCTTTGTTATAGGCATATCTATTTTAAATTTTTCTGCAAGTTCAATAACGGCATTACAACTATGAAGCCCTTCTACCAAATAATTTTCTTTCTTAAGTTTTGAAATATTTTTTCCTTCTCCTAACTTAAACCCAAAGTTAAAATTTCTAGAATTAACTGAACTGCAACTTAAATTTAAATCTCCAATGCCTGACAAACCAAAAAATGTATCTTTTTTTGCCCCCATCTTTTTTCCTAGATAAACTAATTCTTGAAGCCCTCTGGTTAAAATAGATGAACGAGCATTTTCTCCCAATTCTTTTCCGACTACTATACCACACGCGATTGCAATAATATTTTTAACAGCACCACCCAGTTGAGTTCCAATAATATCTGTATTAAAATATGGACGAAAAGTTTTATTTGATATTAAAGAACCGATCTCCTTTATTCTAGATTTATTTCTGCCTGAGAGCACATAAGCTGTTGGGAGTCCCAAAGCAACTTCATTGGCGAAGTTTGGTCCACTTAATACCATGGTTTCAACTTTTGGGAAAAATTCCTCAGAGATTTCAGACATTAAACAATTAGTTTTTATTTCTATACCCTTGGAACACAAAATTAAATTTTTGGGAGTAACCTTACTTTTCTTTAGACTTTGCATATTTTCTCTAAATTTTTGGGCTGGAACTACAATAAAAATTACATCACAAAAGTCCAAATCATTTAAATCTAAGCTAAGAAATATATCTTTTGAAAATTTAATTCCTGGAAGAAATTTTGATGCCCTGTTTTTGTTTAATTCACCAAAATTTTTTTTGGTATTAAAAAAAAGTGAAACTTTATTTTTTTGCGAAAAAACTTTTGCCAATGCAAGTCCCCAAGACCCTGTGCCAATTATACCAACTCTAAAATTATTTTTCATAATGTATCTAAAGGCCATCTCGGTTTTGGCAAGGTATATAGTTTGTCTCCTAAGTCACCGGTGACCATTCTTTCTATGCATGCCCAGGCAATCATCGTGGCATTATCTACACAATATTTTGGGTCAGGCACAATAAGTTTAACACCTTTTTCTTTAGCAAGTTTTTTAAAACCTTTTCTAATAAAAATGTTTGCAGCTACTCCTCCTGAAACTATCAGTGACAAATCACAATCAAATTTTTTTCTAAATAAATTTATAGCCCTTTCACATTTATTGATCAAGCACTCTAATACGGATAGTTGGAAGTTAAAGGATATGTCTCTTACAAATTGTTCAGATAGATTGTTCAATTGCAATTTTCTTCTAACTGCTGTTTTAAGCCCAGAAAAAGAAAAGTCTAAATTATTTTGGTTAATCATAGGTTTTGGAAAATTAAATTTTTTAATACCTAGGCTTTTTTGTGCTTTTTTTTCAATCTCTGGCCCACCTGGATATCTTAGTCCCAGCATTTGTGCAGTTTTATCAAAGGCTTCACCCAAAGCATCATCAAGCGTTTCTCCCCAAATTTCAAAAGAATTTATGTTTTTTACGAGTATAATCTGTGTATGACCGCCAGAGACTAGAAGCACTAAAAAAGGGAATTTGATCACAGACTTCAATCTAGGAATTAATGCGTGCGCTTGTAAGTGATTTATTCCATAAAATGGCTTTCCAACTGATAAAGAGAGTGACTTGGCATAGTTTGATCCAATTATAAGACCACCAAGGAGACCTGGTCCCATAGTAGCTGAGAATGCATCAATTTCATTAATTGAAGTTTTTGATTTACAAAGTATTTTTCTTACAATTTTGTCTAAATATTTTAAATGTTCTCTGGATGAAATTTCAGGAACAACTCCCCCAAATTTTCTATGTTTTGGAATTTGTGACAAAACAATTTCTGATCTAACAAAATTTTTATTCTTTTTCCTTTCAACCAAGGATACTGCAGTTTCATCACAACTTGATTCTATTCCCATAACAATCATAATAATACCTTATAATTAAGTTTTATATTAAATAGCAAAAAAATCACTTCCGTAATATTATTTTATCAAATGTTTAAGAATCATAAAAAAATTATAATTGGTTCAAGAGCGAGCTCTCTTGCAAAAAAACAAGTTGAAATCTTCAAAAAAGAATCATTAAAGATTAATAGCAAATTAAATTTTGAAACAAAGTTAATTAATACAACTGCAGACAAAATCGTTGATAAAAAATTAAATGAATTAGGGAATAAATCTCTTTTCACAAAAGAAATAGATGAGGATCAAATTGCAAAAAAGATAGATATTTCAATCCATTCTTTAAAAGATTTGCCTTATAATTTGTGTAAAGGTCTTAAAGTTGCGGGGTATTTAAAAAGAGAAGATTGTAGAGATGTGATATATTCTAAAAATGCTAGAAGTTTAATGGACATAAAAAAAAATGCATTAGTTGGAACCTCGTCATTAAGAAGGGAGCTGCAATTAAAAAATTTAAGACCCGACTTGAAGTTTGAGTTGATCAGAGGGAATGTAGAAACAAGAATTAAAAAGGTTCTTGATGGACACTATGATGCAACTATTTTAGCTTATGCAGGTCTTAACAGGCTCGGGATTAAGAATAATTTTTTTCCGTTGGATATATCAGAAATGGTTCCGGCTGTTGGGCAGGGAGCTATAGCGGTAGTTTGTCGCGAACTGGACATCAAAAATGAAAACTTAGCAAAAGAAATTACTCATGACTCTACAAAACAAATAGTAGAATGCGAACGAAAATTTCTAATGGCATTAGAAGGAAACTGTGAAACCCCAATAGGTGCAAATGCAGTTTATTTAGATGATAATATAATTTTAAATTACTTTATTTCTGATAGAAATGGTAATTTTTTTAAAAAAGAGAAACTAATTTTTCCTAGTGAACAAGCAATCAATGAATGTTTAAAATTAGGTAGTAGTTTGAAAAAAATTTTATCAAAGTATGACTAAAAAAATATTACTTACACGACCAGTTGAAGATTCACTCATTACCAAAGAAAAATTAGAAAAAATTGGATTTCAAACAGTAATTATCCCACTAATTAAAATCTGCAAATTAAATCATGCAGAAATACCATTAAAAGAATATGATTTAATTATTTTTACAAGCAGAAACGCTGCAAAAATATTCGATAATAAATTAGCTGGTAAAGAGATAATTTTTTCAATTGGTGACGCAACGACTAGAGCATTAGAAAAAAGAAATTTCACAAATATAAAAAATTCAGATGGTAATTCTAAGGATATTATCCTCCTATTCAAAAAAATATTTAACAATAGAAAAATAAATATTTTACATCCTTGTGCAAAAAATATTAGTATGGAATTAGAAAATTATTTTTACAATCAAGGGAGTAATTATAATAAATTACCTATATATGAAGTGAAAAAACAATGTTCAAGTAACAAAGGATTTAGAGATTATTTGGAGTCATCTCATAATTTGATTACAATATACTCCTCAAGAACTGCATTATCATTTGTAGAAACAATAAAACGACTTAATCTCGAAAAATTTTGTAAAAATAAAATTATCTTTGCTTTAAGTTCAAAAATTTCTGATCATTTATCAGATCTAAATTTTAAAAAAATATATATTCCTGATTTTCCTTCTGAAAGAAGCCTAATTGAAGTTGTTAGAAATTTTAAAAAAGGGTGAAAAATTGAAAAAAAAAAACGAAACCAAAAACGCAAATTTTATTGACCTAGATAAAGAAGAATTTAAAAAAAAAAAAGGATTTCTAAAGTACTTTTTTTTTTTAAGTTTATTTATAGTAATCTTTATTTCAATTTTTTATTACACAAAAGAAAATCCAAGATTATTTGAAAAAAATTATATTGATATGGGCTCTTCTGGACAAGACGAAAATGTTATTCTTAGAATTGATTCACTTGAGAATCGGTTAGACAAAAACGAATTACAAATTTCAAATGCAGCTGAGAATTTAAATTTAACTCAAAAAAGTATTGAAGAAGTTAGAAGCAAAGCACAAGACAATTTTGAAAAGATCAGAGCAATTAGTAAAGATAATGCTTTGAAAAATACGCCTGACTTTGCGAATATAGACACAAGTTTTAATGAACAAAATAAGTATCTTGTAAAATATATGCTATTTAGAACACTAATTGATAAGTTTCTAAATAGTAAGGATTATTCTATTGAAGTAGATTTACTTATTTCACTATTAAAGCAGAATAGAATTGATTTAGATTGGGATGAGAAATTCGAATTTCTCCAAAAAAATAATTTCAAATCTATGGATTATTTACTAACTTCAATAAATAAATTAATATATGAACAAAGAATTTCTGGAAGTTTACTAGAAAACTCTGACTTAAGGCAATCCAGATCATTTAGTAGCCTAGAAGATTTAAAAACATATTTTCTTGAGGAAATTAATTCTTTAATAACAATAAAAAAAGTTCAAGATAATTCCTTGAGAGAGATTTCTGAAAAAGTTAAGGTCAATAAATCTAATTTAAAACTTGCGAAGGAATATCTGCTAATTGGGAATATACAAAAGTCAGTTGAGATATTAAGTCTAGAAGAAAATAACATAAACGAGGATATAAAAAGATGGCTAGATTCTGCTAAATTATTTTTATCAACTATAGATAAGATAGAAAAACTTGAAAAAGATATCTTTATCAATGAATAGAATTAACTTGAGCTAAATGATTAAAATTCTTAAATTTTTTATCTATATCTGTATCATCGTCATTCCGCTTGTGTGGTTATCAAATTATCCCGGCGAAGTTAATATTTTATGGAAAAATTATTTAATTGAAACTAATGCTCTAGGATTAATTGCAGTAATTTCCATACTATCTGCTGTAATAATACTATTCTACAGGGTTTATTTTTATATTAAAAATTTTCCAAGGCAATTTGTGTTAAAAAAAAAAGAGAAAAATTTAGCTCTTGCCCAAAACACACTGTCTAAAATATCCTTAGCTTTGTCAAAAGGTGACTTAAAGTCCATTGAAAAAAATGCCCGAAAGATAAAAAAACAACTTAACGAACATGTTTTTTCTACGTTTTTGATAGCACAATCTGCAATACATGCAAAAGAATATAGCAAAGCTGAAAAATATCTTAACATCTTAAAGAATAACAAAGATGTAGAATTTCTTGCATATAAAAATCTCGCTTATGTTTCAATTAAACAAGCTAAAGACGAGCTAGCTGTAAAATTTTTAAAAAAAGCACATTTTTTAGATGACAAAGACTTTTGGGTAACTGAGCAACTTTCATTGATGCTAGCAAAATTAAATAAATGGTCTGAAGCAGTCAAAGTATTAAAGTTTATTAATAGCACCAATAGCCCTTTATTATTTGAGAAAAAGGCATATTTCATGGTTGAATCTGGAGTTAAACCTACACAAAATCCAGATCTTTCTTTAGCATCAATTCCAACAGTTTTGAAAATAATCGAATTCTATGTAGATAATTCTAATGAAAAAAAAGCTTTAGATGTCATTTCAAAAACCTGGGAAAAATTTCAGTATTTGGATATGATTTTAATTTTTTTTAAACAAGAATCTTATGACGTTAAAGTAGCACTCCGGCGTTTTAAAAAAATATATAATACAATCAAAAATGTTGACACAGATGAAACAAGACTAGCAATAGCATTCTCAGCTTTTGAAGCAAAACTATGGGGAAAGACAAAAAATTATTTACAATTAATTTCTAAAAATAATATTGATAAAAGAGTTATGAGTTTATGGGATAGGTTATCAAATTCCTCTACAAAGATTGATATACCAAATTTACCAAAAAAAGTTCATGAAGATCCTTTGTGGTCATGTTCAATGTGTAATAATAAAATTGAGGATTGGGTTATTAAATGTGACAGATGTGGGAGTATAGGAAGTTTTTACTGGCCAAAAAGTAAAATTTCATCATCAGAAATTAATTTAAACAAAGGTTTCTTTCTAAGTTAATTAGAATCTGAAAATTTCCAAAAATGTAAGGCAAGAATTGATTGATAAGGTTTAAATTCTTGAGTAAAGTCTATCTTTCTACTTTCATTAATCTGAACATTCTGAGACAGTTGATTTATAATTAAATCCTCTTCTGGCCAAATATCTAGTCTATTAAAGTAGAAAATTTCTATCATATTACATGACCATTTCCCAATACCCTTGAAATATTGGAATTCCTCTCTGAAATTCTTAGATCCTAAATTAAGGTAGTAGTCTTCATCTTTATCTTCTTTGGTCATTTTAGTTGCTATACCACAAATATACTCAAGTTTTTTTTTGGATACACCAAGTTGGTTGAGTTTTCTGAAATTATTTTGATCACTCAATAGATCCTGCAAGTTATTACCTTTTTTCTTAATGAACTTTAGTACTTTAGACCAAATCTTTTCAGATGCTTTATTTGATATTTGCTGAGAAATTATTACCCAAAAAATGCATAAAAGAAATTGTTTATCGGGTTTAGTAAGTTTAATAATTCCATTATTTCTAATAATTTTATTTAAAAATTTGTATTTTTTGGTTTTATTTAATAAAAATTTGTGAATATATCTATAATCTATCATTTATAGTTTCATTATTTTTGAGGGATCAGAATTCTTCTTTGAAGCCCTCTTATCCTGTCGTATAAGATATAAATTTCTAGAATAAATTAGAAAACCACAAGACTGACCAACAATAAAAACAGGGTCCTGTTTGTGAATAGCATAACTTAATAAGATTAAACTTCCAGCAATACTTATCCACCAAAAAATATTGGGTATTATACTTTTTGATGCTCTTTCACTAACAATCCATTGTATTAGGAACCTGGACGCAAATATTGTCTGTCCTATGAAACCAATAATCAGCCAAATTTGTGGTGTTAAAATCATTTATCACTCCTTTTAAACTTTAAAAAATATAAAACTTTTAATAGATCAATTATACCAACCCAAAATCTATTGTTAAAATTAAACTTAGATGCTCCTTTTTTTCTTGTTCTGTCAATAATAGGTATATTTATAACTTTACCTCCATAATATTTAAACATTGCTGGCAAGAATCTGTGCATATTTTTAAAATAACCTAATTTTAAGTAATCCTTTTTGTGAAAAACTTTTAATGCACAAGCAGTATCAAAGCAATCATCTCTTAGTATCAGTCTCCTTACAAAATTGGCTATTTTTGAAGAAATTCTTTTTATAAAATTATCCATTCTATTTATTCTGTGACCACATAGTATTTTAAAATCAAAGGCATCTTCCTTCATCCAGAATTCTAGCATTTTTTTTGCTTCAGAGGGGGGATTTTGACCATCTCCGTCAATTACGCAGATAATATTATTTTTAGATCTTTTAATACCGGTTAGCATCGCAACACATTTTCCCTTATTTGTACTATGCGAAACTATATTAATTTTTTTTTTAAGAAATTTTTTTTTAGATTCGTTAATGAATGTATCAGTGCTTCCATCATTAACAATTAGCAACTCAAATTGATAATTTTTGAAAACAGAAAAGATTTCCTCTACCAACTCAAAAATTGACTCAACTTCATTAAATATAGGTATAACTATTGTAAATTTTTTTTGCACTAGGTGTAAATATACATAAAAAAGCTTAAGCTACAAATATGGACTTATTTAAAATTAAAAGTTTTAAGTTTTTTATATTTTTTGCTTTAGGGTTACTAATTTTTTTACAGGGTATATTCATGCTTCCTGTACTAGACAGGGATGAAGCTAGATTTGCAACTGCAACTAAAAATATGCTTGAAACAGGTGATTTCATTGACATAGAACTAGAAGGTGTTAAACGCTACAAAAAGCCAATAGGAATTTATTGGGCTCAGTCTCTTACAACGAATCTTTTAGGCTCAGAGCCATATGACAAAATATGGACGTATCGAATTCCATCACTACTAGGAGTAATGTTAAGTATTCTTTTAGTGTTTTATTCGACAAAAAATATTTATGGGTCAAATATTGCATCAACAGCAATAGTTTTATTAAGCTGTTCTTTTTTATTAATTACAGAAATTCATCAAGCAAAATCTGATGGTTTGTTGTTTCTATGTATTAATGTTTGTAATTTCATACTTTTGCATGCCCTTAAGAATAAGGGAAAAAATATTAAACTTAATAAAATACTATTATTTTGGATTTTTTTGGCATTTGGAACTTTAATTAAAGGACCAATAATTTTTATATATTCTATATTACCAGTAATTGTATTTACATTAGTAAAGGGAAATAATGAGTTAAAAATTTTTTTTAAGAATTATCTCGGTTATTTAGTATATTTTAGTATCGTTCTCCCTTGGTTTATTTTAATAACAATAAAATCTGATTGGTATTTTTGGAAAGAATCTTTAGGACATGATTTATTCAAAAAAGTTGTCTCATCACAAGAATCTCACGGATTTTTCCCAGGATACTACTTTATTAGTTTTTATCTATTTTTTTGGCCAGGTTGTATTTATCTAATCCCAGTAATAAGAAGTTTTTATTTTAAAATTAAAAAATTTGAAATTAACCATGAAAACCTTTTTTTAGTTTGCATAATAGTGCCAGGTTATTTGGTCTACGAGCTAATCCCTACGAAACTTCCTCATTATATTCTACCAATCTATCCTGCGCTCAGTATTCTAGTTGCAATTTTCTTAAATGAAAATTCTAAAAACACTCAGATTTTGCTTAAACCAATTTATTTACCTCTATTTTTAGTCTTCCCCTTTTCAATAGTTTCGCTGCATACATATGCAATAAATGAATTTTCATCTTTTGATCTATACTTTTTCATACTTATATTTGTTTTTGCTGTTATCATTCTTTTTTGCTTAAATTTTTTTAAAAGAAAAAAATTAAAAGAATTTTTAATGTTCGCACTTCTTTTTCAAACATTAAATTATTTCTCTATTATTTATTATTTAAACCCTAACTTGGAGAAGTTGTGGATTGCAAAAAATATCAGTAATTACTCAGATTTATATAAAAATTATGAAATTTACCATTATGGTTTTAATGAACCAAGTTTAGTATTTATGATGGGACATAAATCCAAAAGAAAAAGTATAAATGACGTAAAGGATATCATTAAGAGTAACAAAGAGTTTTTATTTTTTGTATCTGGTGACGAATCAGAGAAATTTATAGAATTTTCAAAGGATAAAGAAAATTTTAAATTTGTTGAGAGTTTTATCGGTTATAATTATTCTCAAGGAAAATACATTTCAACTAGTGTTTTTAAAAGTTATGGATCACATTGAAAATAGGTTTACTGTATTAAAATCTTTTAATTTTTTTATATTTATTACTATATTAATTCTAATCGTTTTTAACTTCTTTGATATTTTGATATTTAAATTTTCAAGAGAATTGAGTGGGATATTTTTTTGGTTTTTTGAAAATGTTGTTAATTCTGTGGCTAATATTCTTAATCCCCTGAGTGTTGGGATTTGTCTTAGTCTTTTTTTAATTCTAACCATTTCTCTTTGCAACATCATTAAAGAGCCAAATAAAAAAAAACTTATTCTTGATAAAATAAAATGCCTGGAGTCTGAATTAAAAGAATCTGTGACTTTTTATAAACTAATTGTTAGTCATTCTATTTTGTCAATTATTGCAACAGGAGCAGTTTGTCACATTTTTAAGTATGTTCTCGGGGTTTCAAGACCAAAATATTATTTCTTATATGGATACGAAAGAATAGATAATTTTAATTTAGAGCATAAAGTAAACGCACTTCCCTCAGGTCATACTCAAGCATCTTTTACCCTTGCTATATTATTTTATATTTATTGTAATAGATATGCATTTATTATTTTTTTCACAGCATCGATGATAGCCTTATCAAGGATATTTATGTCTATGCATTTCCCAAGTGATTTAATATTTGGTGCATACTTAGGTTCTGTATTTCCCATAATATTGTATTACTATATTTATAAAAAAGAATTTCAAAAGATAGATATGAGAAAAATCATTAAATTTAAAACCTATTGCAGGTTTATATGTTATAAAATATATGTATGAAAAAATTATTTATTCTCTTAATTTTGGTAAGTATCAATAAGAATGCTGAAGCAGGAACGTGGTGCAAAGCAGTATATCCCTATAAAGAAGGACAATTTTATGAAAATGAATTTCAAAAGCAACTACAGATCTGTAAAAATAATGACAACTTATTTATATCAATCAGCAAAAAATATACTAATGCCTCACATTTAATTAATGCTGCTATAGCAAATTATTGTGATCTAAATAGGCAAGTTCTAAAATCTGAACCACATAATGAAAATGATTCCTTTTTTTCAGCAGTTTGTGTGTTTAGGAAGCATTTTTTAAGGGAAAATTAGTTTTAACTAAATATTCCACAATTTAGACGTTAATACTATTATGTTGAATTTGATATCAAACATAAGAACTAATAGATTACAAACTAAAAACGATTTTGGTTTCAAAACTGACCTTAAAAATATTTCTACTGATGAAATGCTACCTCATAGACCTAGTCAAAATATAATATATTCAAAGAATTGGTTAGATTTATATAGATGACAATAAAACCCTGCAAGATTACAGGGTTTTATTGGAGGAAATTAAAATAGACTAAAGATTAGTAACATTAAAAAAATTGAACTCAAACTTAAGGCACAAATTTTTGTTAAATACATACTAATCACACAACAATATATAGTTATTTAAACTTCAAGTCAAACAATATATTGATTTTTTTCATTATTTATTTTGTAAAAGTTTTATAATATTTTTTAATGAGTAAATTAAAGATAGCCGTTATTGGTAGTGGTATTTCAGGCTTATCGTCAGCATGGCTCCTTTCAAACTATGCAGAAGTCCATGTATTTGAAAAAAATGACTATTTGGGAGGGCATACT
>CACBWF010000007.1 GCA_902542925.1 uncultured Alphaproteobacteria bacterium | reverse complement strand
AATGTATTTTTTCCGGTGAAAATTTGTCTTTAAGATAATAGGACAATCTTTGACTCAAATATTCATTTATCTCTAATTTTTTTGACTTAGTTATATTTAGAGCACATAAATTTTGGTTAACAAGATTTTTATTCAAATTATTTTTCTGATCGAAATATATTTTTTCAGTAAAGCTAATCATTCTATTCAGATCAATATTAAGTTTATTTTCAATTATGATTCTTATTATTCCAAATGCAGATCTTCTTAGGGCATATGGATCTTTCGACCCAGTTGGTTTTTTGCCAATTAAAAATATGCCCACTAAATGGTCAATTTTGTCAGCAATTGACAAACAAATAGATAATGGTTCTTTTGGACACTTGTCGACAGAGGTGTTCGGAAGATATTGCTCCTTTAATGCTTTACATACTTCTTTGCTTGATTTCTTTAATTTTAATAAGTGAGATCCAACATCACCTTGGAGTTCTGGGAATTCTTGTACTAGACTAGATACAAGATCTGCTTTTGCATATTTGATTTCATTAAATTTTAGATCTCCATCATTATTTATTAATATTTTACTGAATAATTGTTTGGCTATAAATTTACTAAGATTACTTATTCTCTCAGATTTTTGTCTTAAATTTCCTAAACCTTCAAAATATATAAGATCTTCTAATTTATTATAATATTGCTCTAAACCAATTTTAATATCTGAATTTAAAAAATAAATTGTATCTAAAAATCTTGAATTCAAAACTTTTTCAAAGTCTTTTTTGATAACATTATCTTCTTTTTTATTGGAAATATAACCAAATATATTTTCTATGTTATTTTGATTATTACTTTTTTTTGTAAAAGAGAAATAATTTTGTTTTCCTGATATTACTGCAACAAGGAAACTAGTAGGGAGTTTTAAATAGGATTTGTCAAAACTTCCTATATATAAACTAGGGAATTCAACACTATTAATAGCGGATTTATCAAAAATAATCTCATAATTCTGAGCTTTGTATTTTGAAAGTAATTTCTCAATTCTTCTCATTCTTACATCTTCTTTCAAAACAACATAATTGTCTTTGAGTTTATCTTCATATTCATTGAAAGAACTACACTTAAGTTTTGTATTTCCGTATTGATAATTACCATAAAAGTAATTTGAAGATTCGATACCTTCAAAATCAATCAAAATATTTTCTTTATTTAAAATACAAAAGATGTGTTTGATTGGCCGAATCCATTTTATTTTTCGGGATACCCAAACCATTGATTTACTCCACTTGATATTTGATAAAATCTCAGGAATGCCAATATTAAAAATTTCTTTTATGGGAGTTTTTGGGAGTATTTTTTCAAAAAAAAAGTATTCTTTGGTATTTAGAATTTTTTTTTTTAATTTGGAAATATCTGAAATTTTTTTGGATCTTAAAAAACCATCGATGGCATTTTGACTCGCGGATGTAATTGGTCCTCTAACTAATTCTCTAGATTCTGGCATATTTATTGGAAGTCCGTTTATAACAATTACAAATCTTCTAGCCGTTGCAAATAAATTTATTTCATTGTAATTAATTTTTTTTTCATTCAAAAAAGTAGTAAATGCTTCTTTAATCTTTTCTTTACCTTCATACTGAAATGAAGGAGGAATTTCCTCACCATAAATTTCCAATAATAGTTCAGTCATTTTTTAAGACTCTCTAAATATAACTGACAGCATTTTTTAAAAAAACTTCTTATTTCCAGAATATCAGATTGCCTTTTTGAAACTGATATTTCTCCACCAGCATCTCGCTGATTAAAAAAATGTGTGTATCTAAGACATTCTTCATAAGCAGGATATAATAATTTTTGATCTAAAAGCTGGTTAATATTTTTTTTATATGCATTCTCTGCTTCAAATAAAAAATTACTATAATCTTCTTTTTGATCACCTACCCATCCATATTCAAAGTTAAATTTTGAAAATTCTCTTTCATTGTTTAAATAAAGATCACCATAAGTGACTCCATTTTTATTCCAAATAATATCATACAAACTATCAACTTTTTGAATAAAAGTTGCAATCCTTTCTAGGCCATATGTAAATTCTACACTTACTGGATTACACTCATATCCACCCATTTGTTGAAAATAAGTGAATTGACTAATTTCAGTACCATTACATTGTACTTCCCAACCAAGACCTGCTGCTCCTAAAGTTGGACTTTCCCAATTATCTTCCAGAAATTTTATATCGTGTTTATGAAAATCAATTGATATATTCTTTAAGCTATCTAAAAAAAGATCTTGAGCATTTTTAGGAGACGGCTTAATGAGAACCTGAAATTGAAAATAATGTTGAAGTCTATTTGGATTCTCGCCATACCTTCCATCTGTTGGCCTTCTACAAGGTTGTAAATATGCAACCTTCCATGGATCTGGTCCCAAAGATTTCAAAGAAGTAGCTGGATGAAATGTAGCGGCACCCATATTCAGGTCATAAGGTTGAAGGAGAATGCAACCCTGCTTAGACCAAAAATTTTGTAGCTTGAAAATTAACTCTTGGAAAGTAAGCATAAAATATGTTTTAATTCACTATTGAAAATTTCAAATTATAAATAAATATACATAATATCTCTAAAATTTTAAACATTATATAATCTTTGTTACAATTCTTTTTTGACTATGCAAAAAATTGAAATATTTTCCTCTAATAAAAACAAAATAGATTTTTGGGACGATATGCTTACCTGGTTAAAGGATGACTTTGCAAAAGTTAATAATGTAATTATGGAAAACATGAATAGTAGTGTTCCTCTTATTTCTCAATTAGCTGGATACATTATTTCGTCAGGTGGAAAAAGAATAAGACCACTACTTACATTATCTACTTCTAAGCTTTGTCAATATAATGGACTCCGACATGTTAATCTTGCTGCTTGTATTGAATTTATTCATACGGCAACACTTCTTCACGACGATGTGGTTGATGATAGTAAAAAAAGAAGGGGTAAGGCCAGTGCTAATTATGTTTGGAATAATAAATCTTCCATATTAGTTGGTGATTTTTTATTGAGTAAAGCATTTAGGCTAATGATAAAAGATGGATCGGATCAATGCTTGGAAATAATTTCTAAAGCATCAGTGCAAATTTCCCAAGGTGAAGTTCTCCAACTAGAATCTTGTAATCAAATTGATACCCCAGAATCCAATTACTTAAAAATAATTGAGGCTAAAACGGCTTCACTATTTTGTGCAGCATGTACAGTGAGCGGGATAATATCAAAAATTGATAATCCTAAACAACAAGCGTTAAATGATTTCGGAAAAAATATTGGGATGGCTTTTCAAATAACTGATGATACACTCGATTATTGTTCAAACGATTTAGTTTTAGGTAAAAATACAGGAGACGATTTTAGAGAAGGAAAAGTTTCCCTCCCTGTAATTTTAGCATATAAGAGGTCAAACAAAAAAGAAAAAGAATTTTGGGCAAGAACAATTAATAATCAGAATCAAAATTCTGATGATTTTATTTTAGCTAAAGAGATTCTTCGTAAATATAACGTTATTGAAGATTGTTTTCTTAAAGCACAACATTATTCTTTGATTGCGAGAGATTCTCTTAGTCCATTTGAAAATAACGCTGATAAAGAAAAACTTTTAGAAATGTGCGAAGTAATAGTTAAAAGACAGAGCTAAAGATGGAACAAAAATTGCAATTTCTTTAACATGTTTAAATTTAAAGTTTTCACACCAACTGCTTACTACACAGTAAGAATACTTGAATTTATTTCAAAAAAATATTTAATTATCTTTATAACTATCTGTTTGGGTTTGTATTTCATTTAATTTATATTAAATATTATCTAAGTTAGTATAAATATATGTAATGGAAGAATACAATCGTTTTACAAAAAGAATAAAGAGATACGCTAATCTTGGTGGTTCTGCAAGTGCATTTGCACTAAGGCTTGCAGGTACAAAATTATTCAAAAGCAAGGGTAAACAAACAGCAGATCAATTGTCGGAAATATTGGGGGGGCTAAAAGGGCCTGTGATGAAAATTGGTCAACTACTTTCAACAATACCTGACCTTCTTCCTCCTGAATATGTTAATGCCTTATCTCAACTTCAGTCGAATGCACCGCCGATGGGGTGGAATTTTGTAAAAAGAAGAATGAAATCTGAACTGGGTTTTAACTGGGAAAAAAAGTTTAAAAAATTCGAAAAAGAACCCTTCGCAGCTGCTTCACTTGGACAAGTGCATAAAGCTTTAAATATGAAAGGACAAAATATTGCTTGTAAACTTCAATATCCAGATATGGAATCTATTGTTGAGGCTGATATAAATCAACTCAAGCTAGTTTTTAAAATTTATCGACAAATAGATTCAAGCATTGACACTTCAAATATTTTAAAAGAATTATCTTACAGGGTGAGAGAAGAATTAGATTACGAAAGAGAAAAGAAAAATCTTTTACTTTATTCTAAAATTTTTGAGAATCATAATGAAGTTAAAGTGCCAAAAGTGTTTGATAGTTTATCAACAAAAAAGTTACTTTCAATGGAATGGTTAAAAGGAAAAAAGTTAATGGTATTCAAAGATAATCCTTCTAGAATAAGGAATAAAATAGCATTGAATATGTTTAAGGCTTGGTATTATCCATTTTACAATTATGGTATTATTCATGGTGATCCTCATTTAGGTAATTATTCTGTTAGAGATGATTTTGGAATTAATTTATTAGATTTTGGCTGTATTAGAGTTTTTAAACCATCTTTTGTAAAAGGCGTAATCGATTTGTACTTTGCAATTCTAAATAATGATGAAGAACTAGCCGTAAATGCATATGAGACTTGGGGATTTGAAAATATTAACAAAGAATTAATTGATATTTTAAATATATGGGCTAAGTTTCTTTATTCTCCACTTCTTGAAAGTAAAATTCGAAAAATGCAGGAAACCAATTCTACTGCATATGGAGCTGAGGCAGCTTCCAAAGTACATAAAGAATTAAAAAAAATAGGCGGTGTAAAACCACCTAGAGAATTTGTTTTTATGGATAGAGCTGCTATAGGACTAGGGTCAGTCTTTCTTCATTTAAATGCCGAAATTAATTGGTATGAATTATTTCATTCATTAATTGAAGATTTCAACGTTAAAAAAATTGAGATTTCTCAAAAGAAATTGTTAAATCAACTTGGGATTACTAAAATTAATTAACTTTTTTCATTACCATTTCAGCTCGTGATAGACATAAATCTAAGTCTGACATAGTCTTACTCATATCAGAAGTGTCATCCTTTATCCATGTATTAAAGACATACAAGTAAATTAGAAAAAGTGAATTAATGCTTAATTTATCCAAAATAAAATTTTTTTTTGCTCCAGATAAATTGAAGATTGTTTGAATAAAATTATAAATCTTCTTGGAAATTAAATTTAATAACCTAGGATTTTTTCTAACTTGTTCATAGATCTTTATTAAACCTTTTTTGTAAGGTGATAGTTTGTCGAATCTAATCATTATGAATTCAAACAATGTATCTTTAGTGGATGTTTTATCTATGTTGGGGTCAGAAATTTCTTTATAAACTTTATCATTTATCATTTTCATAAAAGCATCAATCATTTGGTATTCTGAAATAAAATATTTTTCGATTTTGAGTTTATTAAAATTTTTTTGCTTAGATAGTTCATTTAAGGAGAAGTTTGCAAATCCGTTTATTTCTATATAATCAAAAACAGATTTAAAGAGTTTTTCTTTTTCAGACATAGATGTTTTTCTTTATTAAACTTTCAAGTTGTAATTAGAATAATTATATATAAACTTTATAACACTTAAATAAGATTTTAAAAATTGATTTTGTATGAATGTATCTGTATTAGAAAAATGCATTGGTAAAATACCTGATTATCCAAAAAAAGGAATTTTATTTTATGATTTTTTGCCCCTGATCAATAATAGTGATGCTCTTCTATTAGCCACAAATATGTTTGAAAATAAATTAAAAAAGTATAATTTTGACAAATTTGCAGCAATTGATGCTAGAGGTTTTTTATTTGGAGGAGTGCTAGGTGAGAGGTTTAGAAAAGGTATAACGCTAATCAGGAAAAAAGGAAAGATTCCAGGAAAAAAAAAAATTGAGATTAATTATGAATTAGAGTATGGAACCGATTCATTGGAAATAAACCCCGATCTTTCAAAAGGAAAATTTGTTCTAGTTGATGACCTGCTCGCAACTGGAGGAACAGCAAGTGCAGCTGAAAAACTTATCAGTAAAGCAGGTGGAGAGGTAGTCTGTTTTATTTCTTTAATTGAACTTAGTTTTTTAAAAGGCAGAGATGTTGTAAGAGCACCATGTGAATCTTTAATTAAATATGAAACATGACAAGAGACCACAAATTATTTTTAAATTGGTTATTAACCTTTAGTTTAATTTTCTTCTTTTTCTATATCTTATATGACAATAATATAATTCAGCATCTTTTATCAGCCGATAGAAGTTATATAACAACAATTATTTTTTCAGCTTTTTTCATAATATCAATGCATTGTGGTTTCTATACATTTCTTGTATCCTGTGAGTTGAATAAAGCTCACATTATAAAAAAAAATCTGCTTAAAGATGATGTTAAACTTCGGCTAATTGATGATCACTTAATTTTATCTTCCAAAGGAGAGATGTCTGATGGGATCGTATCGCAATATTTCAAAGATCTGATAAATCTAAAAAAAAAAGGAAATACTGAAAGTGCTCAAATACTAGATATATATATTAAAAAAGTGAATGCTTATTTTGAGTTTGGTTGGTTTAGTGCTGATATAATGCTCAAGCTTGGCTTAATTGGAACTGTTATTGGTTTTATAATTATGTTGGGCTCTTTATCTGATATAACTACTTTTGATGTATCTTTACTACAAGGTGTTTTAACCACAATGGGAAGTGGTATGGGTGTGGCACTATACACAACACTATCAGCGCTTGTGACTGGTGTATTAATTGCTCTTCAATATTTTAATTTAGAAAATGGTTGTGAAGAACTTTTCTCAGTTTTAAATCAAGTTTCTGAAGTAAGTTTAGATAATAGTTTGTGATATGGCATACTCTGGAAGAAGATTAAAAACTGACCCTTTTACAGACTTATTATTTAATGTTTTGTTAGCTTTTACATTACTTATGTTTTTGGCAATCATTTTTATGAATCCAATACCTAAAACTGGAGTGATAAATCCAAAAGCAGAATATATAATTACAGTAAGTTGGGAAGATAATAGCCCTGATGACATAGATACTTATGTTCAAAGTCCTAATGGTGATCTTGTTTGGTTCAGAGGTACAGAGGCTGGGTTCGTTCATTTAGATAGAGATGATAGAGGGTTACTAAATGACACAATATTAGTTAATGGAAAAGAAATTCAAAATCCTTTGAATCAAGAAGTTGTGACGTTACGTGCTGTTATACCTGGGGAATATATTGTGAATGTACATTATTATGCTACTAAAACCAAATTACCAATAGATGTAAATGTAAAAGTTGAAAAGGTTAACCCACAACTTGAAGTAATCTATTATGGTACAGTCAACTTAGCCAACAAAGGTGAAGAGAAAACTGCAACTAGATTTAGAATTTCTCAAGACGGTCTTGTAACCGTCACAGGTAATTTATATAAAAAACTAGTACCTGATGTTTAAATTAATTGTGAAACAAAGGAAGGAAAATAAAAAATGGATTCTACTATAATATTAATAATTTTGGGGTACGTAATTCTTGCATTCTTATTACTTATTTTTAGTATGAGAACAAGTTTTCACTGGTTTTTAAAAGCAACAATGATTGTAGTTTTGACTTTCTTTTATATCACAACTTATAAGTCATTTAATGACCTTCTTGGCTGGCCTACAAAAGATTCACTTCCGGATAGATTCAGGTTGATAGCAGCGCAAATATATGAACCAAATATTGTAATAAATTCGGAAGGATCAATTTATATTTGGATAACTAATATGAATGAAAAATCTGGTCTTAGCACACCTAGATCTCTTGAAATCCCATACTCAAAAGAAATACACCAAAAAATTTCTAAAGCTTTAGTTAACATCAAAAATGGAGTACCGCAGATGGGTGAAATAAGCGATGATAATAATGAAGAGGGCATAGTAGCAAAAATATTAGAAAAGAAAAAAGCTGTAAGTAATAGCATAAAAGTAAATTTTTTTGATATGCCAAGTCAGCTCCTACCTGAAAAATAATGATAAAAAAAAAAATTTTTTTAATTTTGCTTTCTTTAGGGTGTTTAGCTTCGTGTAACACTGAAAAAAAAAATTATTTTCCATTAGGAGAAAAAAGATCCTGGAGTTATCAAATAGATGTAATACCAGAAATTGAGACGAAAAAAATTTATAAAAAAATTAATAGTGGTTTAAAAAAACAGAAGATTACAAGTTCAATAACAAATGAAGAAATAACTGTATTCCCAATTCAAAGAGAAAATAATAGTATTTATTTTTATACTAAGTCTAAAAATGGAATCTCAAGAATTGGGGTTCAATTCTCTGGAAATAAAAATATTATTTTTGAAAAAAATAAAAGATTTGTAATAAAATACCCACTAAAAAAAGGTAGTAGCTGGAATTCTATGAGTAAAACTTTCCTCACTTTAAGAAGGTATCCATACTTTGACTATAAAGCAATTACTGATTTTGAAATATCTAATCAGATTATCTCTACTGATGAGATTGTCAAAGTTCCTGCGGGTGAATTTAAAAATTGTATTCAAATTAAAGGTTTAGGGGAAACAAATTTTATAGATAGAGAGATTGGCTCTATCAAAATAAAAATTTTAACAAATGAATGGTATGCTCCTAATATTGGTTTAATTAAAAGTATTAGAGTTGAAGAAACAGATACTGACTTATTTGGAACAACAAAAATGGTCCAAGTACTAGATGAATACAAATTTTAATAATGAAATATTATCTAATAATCCCTTTAATTTTTTTATTATTGTACCTTGGTAAATTTTTAATCCTGCCTCTTTTATTTTCTTTTTTAATATTTATTTTACTTAGATCAGTAAGTAATAAGATTTCTTCAATTAATGCTTTTGGATATTCATTAAATTATTATGTGTCCTTCTTTATTGTGTGCCTAGGTTTATTTCTATTTTTTTATTTCATTGGTGCATTGGTGGACAATGATATTTCAAAAGTAATTGCAGATACTTATATTTATCAAAAAAATATTCAGGAAATTATTAGCACTATTAAAACATATGAATTGAATTCGTCTCTATTTTCTACAGATAATTTTTTTAAAAATCTAGATCTTAAAAGCATACTATCGAATACATTAAACTTTTTTACGAATGCAGCCGGAAATATATCATTGATAATAATTTATTTAATTTTTTTTCTCATTGAAGAAAAGTTTTTTAAAATTAAACTAGATAAAATTTCTTCTAATAAATCAACAAAAAAAATATTAGAAAAAATAAATAAGCAAATCTATGAGTATTTTGAAATCAAAATATTAACAAGTTTTTTTACTGGAATTCTTACCTTTTTTATTCTTTTAGCACTGTCTAATAATCTTGCAGTTTTATTCGGTATTTTCTCTTTTTTGTTAAATTTTATTCCTTTCATTGGTTCATTAATAGCGATAGTTTTACCAGTAATTTTTTCTATAGTTCAATCATTAGACTTTTCTATTTCTGTATTAACAATTGTTTCTTTAATATTTGTACAACTTTTAATTGGAAACTTCATTGAACCTAAACTAATGGGCAAGTCTCTTAATTTAAGCCCTATTATTATGATAATATCTCTTGGAATTTTTGGGAAAATTTGGGGTATTGCAGGTATGTTTCTTAGTGTTCCAATTTTGGTAGTAATGCTAATAATATTTAGTAATTTTAATCAAACAAAAAAAATTGCTATTTTTTTATCTGAAAAAGGAAATATTAAATAATTTAATATTTTGTTTTATTGATTTTATGGCTTAAGTCGGAAGATAAAATTAAACCAAATCCCAAAAAAGTCATTACAAGAGAAGATCCTCCAAAAGATACTAACGGCAATGGTATACCAACAACTGGAGTTAATCCCATAACCATTGCCATATTTAATGCAGCTGAAAGAAAAAAATTAGTTATTATTGAAATCCCTACAACTTTTGAAAAGAAATCCTTCTCTGGATTGTTTGAAATTATGTAACCAACTAGGCAAACTAAAATAAAAAGTCCTATTATAGAAATAGTACCCATAAATCCAAATTCTTCACCTAGCATTGAAAATATAAAATCGGTTTTTTTTTCAGGTAAGTAATCTAGATGTGACTGAGTTCCCTTTAACCAACCTTTCCCAAAAAAACCACCTGAACCAATTGCTATCTCAGATTGTATTATATGGTATCCAGTTCCAAGAGGATCTTTATATGGATCAAAAAAAGTAAGCAATCTTTGTTTTTGGTATTGATGCAGTGTATTCCAGAGAATAGGGCTAGAAATTAAAAAAATTATGAAACATAAAATAAAAAATTTAATATTAACACCAACAATAAAAAATATTACAAAACCTAGTGATAATATTATTAATCCTGTACCGAGATCTGGTTGTTTGAGAATTATTAAAAATGGTAGAACAATTAGAAGAATTGGAAAAATAATAAATAAATGCTCTTTAAATGTTTGAATTTTTTTTTCGTCAAAAAACTTTGCGATTGCAAGTATTAAAACAATTTTCATTATTTCTGAAGGTTGAACATTTACTCCAAAAATATTTATCCACCTTCTTGCTCCCTTTCCAACAAATCCATAGAAGGTTGCATATATTAAAAAAAATAAGCCCACAAAATATAAAATATAAGCATATTTCTGAAATAAATTTATATTCATCATAGCTACTGAAAACATAATAAATATGCCTAAAATTAATTTTGAAATATGAGAATATGTTGGATTCAAACCCTCTGCTTTTGATGCACTGTAAATCATTACAATGCCAACAAATGATATAAAAAAAACCAAAGAAATTAATGTCCAGTGAAGATTTTTAAATTTAAAGATCAGCTCTTTCATCTAACTAATATTTTTTTTTAATGCAAAATCAATCACTTTTTTTGCAAATGGGGCTGCGAACTTTGATCCACTTCCGTGATGCTCAAGAATTACAGAGATAGCTAATCTCGGATTATCAAAAGGGGCATATCCTGCAAATATTGAATGATCTCTTAGATTGTATGGTAATTCCTGATTTTCTAAAACACCACTTTCCCTTTCTTGCAAAGAAATTCTTCTTACTTGTGATGTCCCAGTTTTTCCAGCCATTTGATATTTATTATTCTTAAGTTTAGAAGAAAATGCAGTGCCTTTGTAATCATTCACAACATTGTACATTGATTTTCTCACAAAATTTAAGTGTTCTAAAGGAATATTGAGTTTTTCAAAAGTCTGAGTTTTTCTTAAAATACTAGGTTTAATTTTCTTACCAGCTGCAATTCGTGAAATCATAGTTGCAATTTGTAATGGAGTTGAAAGTGTAAAGCCTTGCCCAATAACAGCATTGTAAGTCTCTCCTAAATGCCAAATATCTCCTTTTTTTTCACTTTTCCATTTTTTGTTGGGCATTAAACCCCCTAATTCATTTGGAAGATCGATTCCAGTTTTTTTGCCAATTGAAAAAATATTAGAAATCTCAGCTAATTTATCTATTTCAATAGAATTAGCTAAATTATAAAAATAGCAATCACACGATTCTTCGATAGCTGATGAAAGGTCCATTAGTCCGTGTCCTTTTCTTTTCCAGCAATGAAATTTATGATCAGCTAAAAATAAATGTCCATTGCAAAAAAATTTTTGATTAGGATTAAATCCAATTTCATTCAATGCTAATAAAGCTACTATCAATTTAAATGTAGAGCCTGGAGAATAAAGCCCTGATATAGACTTGTTTAGCAGTGGTTTCATTGGATCGTTTATAAGAAGGTTCCATCTATCTTCTCTTATTCCATAGCTAAATTCATTAATATCAAATGATGGAGAAGAAACAAGTGAAACTATACCTCCGGAATTCACATTCATTACAACAACACTCCCACTTTTTCCTTGTAATTGTTTGAAACAATATTCCTGAAGTTTTTTACTAATGTATGTATCTAGATTTTTACCTGATTTGCTTTTTTTTGCCTCAAGTAGTCTAACAATTTTTCCACTTGCATGTGATTCAATTTTTTGGAGCCCTTCTTTCCCTTGAAGTAATGAGTTATATTTTTGTTCAAAACCAGTCTTACCAATCTTAAGTTCTTGTAGTTTACTATCTTTTTTCTTAGTAGAATATCCAACGTAACCAATAGCATGGGAAAATGCTAAACCATTATCGTAGTTTCTTACTTTTTGTTTATTTATTGATAGATAAGGAAATAAATAAGAATAATACTCAAAAATCTCAAGCTCTTCCCAACTCAAGTTCTTTTTTACAATAATGAAGTCATCAAGAGAATTTTTTTTTAAATTTTTTTCGATAAAAACTTTTTCTTCTTTTGAGAAAGATAAAAAATTGCTTAGTTTTTTTATATTTTCTTTAATTTTATTTTTATCTTCTTTTAGTATCGTTATCTGATAATCTATCCTATTTTCAGCAATCTTGTTTCCGGTAGAATCATAAATAACACCTCTTTCTGGATAAAGAATTCTTATTTTCACTCTATTTGTATCAGAAAGTTTTCCAAATTTTGATTTATTCAATATTTGCAAATAATATAGTTTTGATATTAGTACAAAACTAAAAAAAGCTTTACCCATTCCCAAAATTAAAGTTCTTTTCTGAAATGTTCTAAGATCTTGTATATTTTTATTCAACATATATTTTTAATCGTTTATTATAATATCTTACAATTAAAAATAAAAATGGAAAAGCAATCAATGAAACTAAGTTAATAATTATAAAGTTTTTGGTATTAAAAATCATATCTATTTCAGAGAACATTTCTAAAATAGATGAAAAAATATTTATAAGGATAATAAATACAGAAAACTTAATATAGGTTATTTTAAAATCAACACTATTCAGTAGTGTGTTGTCTTTTTTTTGAATAAACAAAATTAAAGATAAAAAAAAAGTTGTAAATCCAAAATAAAAGTCATTTAAAATATCAATTAGTAGTCCAAGAATTAAAAGAAAAAGGGGTCTAATAGATTCTGGGTTTAAACAAATCCATAAATAGGCAATTATGAAACTTAACTGAGTTTTAGTTGCAAAATCTCCTAAAAGATAAAATGGAACTGAATCAATAATTATAAAAAAAATAGTAGTGCTTAAGGGAGAAGTTATTATGAGGAATTTTCTTAAATTAAAGGAATTATCAATCATTCTAATTTTTCTAACGGTAATTTTTTTTTCATTTCATAATTCACAGTCATAACATATACTGAATCAGTTTTTTTTGCTGATGGTAAAACAACATACTTGCCAGTTTTATCTTTTAATACTTTGCCTACAATTATTCCTTGTTTAAAATATCCAGATACGTCAGTTGAAATTACAAGCTCATTTTCATAAATTATGCTATTCTCCGGTAAATGCTTAATTATAAGATTATTTATATCTCCCTCAACAAAAAACTTTATTTTAGTAGTATCCGTCATGACTGGTACAGACGATTTTGGGTCAATCAGCATTAGTACTTCTGACGATTTTTTTCTTACATCTATCACTCTACCTAATAAACCATTTTCATTAAAAACAGGTGAGTTAACTTGTATATTTTCATTTAAACCTACATCAATAAATACTCTAGAAGAATGAATATCTGAAGGGTCAAGAATTATTCTTGAAACGACTTTATTTGTCGTTTGTGGTATTTGTAAATTAAGTAGGCTTTTAAGCTCTTCATTTTCAACTTTTAGTTGATAAAATTCATTTAAAACATTTTTCATTTCTAAAAGTTCATTTTTCAATTCAAAATTAATTTCTTTAAGATTTACCATATTATTTATCCAGGCCCTAAGATTGTTAATTTGAGTTCCGGGTATCATAAAAACAATGTTTATTGGGGAAAAAAAATCAATTACATAGTTTCTTAGGTATCTTTGCTCTTCTTTATAATTAAAATTAACAATTAAAAATATCATTGAAATTAACAATACTAAGAACCTCTCAACAAATTCATAGTTAAGTTGAGTAGGTTTTAAGAATCTAGAAAGGGACCTTTTTCTCACTATTTTTAGTTACAAATTAATAACTACTAGATAAAACTGAACTCAGTGATTTAAGGTCCTCAGCACATTTACCTGTGCCTTGAACCACGCAACTAAGCGGATCATCTGCTATAGTAACCGGTAATCCAGTCGATTCACGAATTACATGATCTAAATCTCCAAGAAGAGAGCCTCCACCTGTTAAAACAATTCCTTTATCTACTATATCAGCTGCAAGTTCAGGATCTGAATTTTCTAAGGTATTTTTTACTGCTTCAATTATTGCTCCTACTGGCTCTGCTAATGCATCAGCTATTTGTTTTTGATTAATTATTACCTCTTTTGGTACCCCTTTTAGAAGATCTCTCCCTTTTATGTGAAGAACTTTCCCGTCACCACCATCTGGAGCTGCTGCAACACCAATTGCTTTTTTTATTCTTTCAGCACTACTTTCACCAACAAGCAAATTATGTGCTCTCCTAATATAATTTATTATTGCAGTATCCATAGCATCTCCTCCTACCCTAACTGAATGAGCATGTACTATACCTCCGAGTGCTAAGAGTGCTACCTCAGTGGTACCTCCTCCAATATCAACAACCATTGATCCAGATGGTTCGGTAACAGGAAGACCTGCTCCTAAGGCTGCAGCCATGGGTTCATCAATTAAATAGACTTTTCTAGCTCCTGCAGCGGCAGCCGAACCTTCGATCGCTCTTCTTTCAACAGAAGTTGCACCTGAAGGAACACAAACTACCACAACTGGACTGAAAAAACTATTCTGTGAGTGAGCTTTTCTAATAAAGTGTTTTATCATTTCTTCTGCAACATCAAAATCTGCAATAACACCGTCTCTCATTGGCCTAATTGCAGTAATATTTCCAGGTGTCCTACCCAACATAGTTTTTGCTTCATGGCCAACGGCTAATACTTTTGCTTTACCAGGCTCTTTATCGTTTGAAAGTGCAACAACAGATGGTTCATTTAAAACAATACCTTTACCCTTGACATATATGAGTGTATTTGCAGTTCCTAAGTCTATTGCAATATCTTGAGAAAAAAGTCCAAAAAAATCAAACATCGTGTACCTAAATAATTTATATTCTAATTTTAAAAAAATTAAAATACATATTTAAATTTTTTTAACTAAATAACGTGCTTATCGATTGGTTCAATTTTAGATGAAAATTTTATTGATCCTGATTTATATTTTTCACGTTTATTAATGAGTTTATTCAAAGCGTTAATATAAGCTTTTGCGGACGCAACCATTGTATCAATATCCTTTCCTTGCCCTTGAACAGATATTCCGGACTCTTGCAATCTAACATTGACTTCAGCTTGAGCATCGACACCCTTTGTTATAGAGTTTACTTGAAATAGAGTTAACTGAGCATTATTAGCAACAATTTTTTGAATTGATTTAAATATTGAGTCAATTGGACCCTGTCCGTCAGATATAGATTTTTTTAATTTCCCATCAATTTCAATTTGAATCTCTGAATTTGCATTTAAATTTGATCCACATTTTACTTTTAAATCTATAAATTTTATCTTACTATTTGTTGATGATTCGTCGTCTACAAGTGCAATCAAATCTTCCTCGAATAATTGTTTTTTCTTGTCTGCTAAATCTTTAAATTTTTTAAATAATTTATCTAATTCTTTTTCTTTGATTTTTACGCCCAGCTCTTCAAGTTTAACTTTAAAAGCATGTCTTCCAGAATGTTTACCTAATACCAATTCAGATGAAGACAACCCTATAGATTCTGGAGTCATGATTTCATATGTATTTGAATGTTTTAGCATTCCATCTTGGTGGATACCTGACTCATGAGCGAATGCATTTTTTCCCACAATAGCTTTATTAGGTTGAACAAAGAATCCTGTTGTTTTAGAGACCAAATGAGATATCTTCGAAATATTTTTTGTTTTAATACCAGTCTTAAAAGGCAGTAAATCCTTTCTTGTTTTTAAACACATTACTATCTCTTCTAGTGCAGCATTTCCTGCTCTCTCACCAATTCCATTTACTGTACATTCTACTTGTCGAGCACCATTGACTATGGCACTCAATGAATTGGATACAGCTAGGCCAAGATCATTGTGACAATGTACAGAAATAATTGCTTTATCAATATTAACAACATTACTTTTGATTTTTTTTATCAAATTTCCAAATTCCTCAGGTATTGAATAACCTACTGTATCGGGTATATTGATAGTTCTTGCTCCGTAATTTATAGCTATTTCAATTGTTTTAAATAAAAAATCAGGATCTGATCTTGAAGCATCTTCTGGTGACCATTCTACATCATCTGTAAAGTTTCTCGCCATTGTAACGCTTCTTTTTATACAATCTTTGACCTCTTCTTTATTCATTCTTAACTTATATTTCATGTGAAGATCACTAGTTGAAATAAAGGTATGAATTCTGAATCTTTTAGCTTTTTTTAATGCATTTCTTGCTGCTTCAATATCTGTTCTTTGCGCCCTTGCTAAACCACAAACTATTGAGTTTTTCGAGTTTAAAGCAACCTTTTCAACTGCTTCAAAATCACCTTTTGATGCAAATGGAAAACCAGCTTCAATAACATCAACGCCCATTTCATCTAATGCTTTACCAATTTCAATTTTTTCCTCAACTGACATGGATGCACCTGCAGATTGTTCTCCGTCCCTTAAAGTAGTATCAAATATTATAATTTTGTTAGACATAATTTATTTATATCGAAATCATGTTAATTCTTATCAGTATCAACCAATTTATTTGATGTAATCCATGGCATCATTTTTCTTAATTTTCTACCAACTGTCTCTATATTCTTTTCCGCTTCTATTCTTCTTTCTGCTTTAAAATTTAATTGACCTGATTTACATTCTAAAATCCAGTTTTTAACAAATTCACCAGATTGAATTTCCTCTAAAATTTTTTTCATCTCTGTTTTTGTCTTTTGATTAATAATTCTTTTTCCTCGAGTTAAGTCTCCATACTCTGCTGTATTAGAAATCGAATATCTCATGTTTGCTATTCCACCTTCATATATCAAATCGACAATAAGTTTCACTTCATGCAAACATTCAAAATATGCCATTTCTGGAGAGTACCCTGCATCAACCAAAGTTTCATAACCCGCTTGAATTAACGCAGTTAATCCCCCACACAATACTGCTTGTTCACCAAATAAATCTGTTTCACACTCCTCCTTAAAGGTAGTTTGAATGATACCTGATCGACCTCCACCTATTCCTGAAGCATATGATAACCCTATCTCCATTGCGTTCCCAGAAAAATCTTGGTGTATGGCAAGTAGACAAGGCACACCTCCTCCTGACATATATTGTGCTCTAACAGTATGCCCAGGTCCCTTTGGAGCTATCATAAAAACATCTAAGTCTTTTCTAGGGTTGATTAACTGGAAATGAATCGAAAGTCCATGGGCAAATAATAATGCTGAACCTTCCTTAAGATTATTCAATAACTCATGTTTATATAAATCAGATTGTAATTCATCTGGAACTAATACCATACAAATATCACACCATTTTGCTGCATTTGAAACAGACATAACTTCTAATTTCTCAGATTCTGCCTTTTTTTTTGAATTTGATCCATCCCTTAAACCAATAACAATATTTTTAACTCCACTATCTCTTAAATTAAGAGCATGTGCATGTCCCTGGCTACCGTAACCAATGATAGCAACTTTTTTATTTTTTATAATTCCTAAGTCAGAATCTCTATCATAATAAACTTTCATAATTTATCCTTACACTATTTTTTAATATAATCAACACCAGAGGCCATAGAAACTAGTCCAGATCTCGTAATTTCAATAATTCCAAACGGTCTTAATTTTGAAATAAATCTAGAAATCTCTTTTTTATTTCCTGACATTTCTAAAATCATTTCAACCTCAGAATCACTAAGAATACAAGCATTGAATTTATTGGCAATATCTAATGTTTTTTTTCTATATTGTTTTTTATTGCTTAATTTTACTAATACTAATTCTTTCCCTATAAAATACTCTTCCTCAGTAAGATCAACAAGATTATGCACAGGGATTAGTTTTAGTAATTGAGCTTTAATTTGATCAACTATAATTTTTGTACCAGATGTCACTATAGTAACTCTTGATAAAAACTTGTCTGAATCTACTTCTGATACAGATAAACTTTCTATATTATAACCTCTTCCTGAAAATAAGCCAACAACTCTTGCTAATACTCCTGGTTCATTATCAACCATTATAGAAATAATATGCTCGTTTATTTTTTTTCTCATAAAAAATTTAAACTAGAACCATTCCTTCTTCAGAATTATTTTCATCAACCTCGTCATCAGGGCCCAGGAGCATTTGATCGTGTGTTGATCCTGACGGAATCATAGGAAAACAATTTTCTTTTTGATCTACCCAAACATCAAATATGACTGGTTTATTTACTTTTATCATTTCTTTAATCATACCATCAAGTTCATTTGGTTTAGTTGCTCTTAATCCGAGTGCACCAAATGATTCAGCAAGCTTTACAAAATCTGGTAAAGAATCCATGTAAGATTCAGATAAACGATTACCGTGGAGTAATTCTTGCCATTGTCTTACCATACCCATATAGTGATTATTTAAAATAAATATCTTTACTGGTAATCTGTATTGACTAAGTGTGGACATTTCTTGAATATTCATTAGTATTGAAGCTTCCCCAGCAACATCAATGACTAAACTTCTTGGATGGGCAATTTGAACGCCCATTGCTGCAGGCAATCCATATCCCATTGTACCTAAACCACCAGAAGTCATCCAATGCTTTGGCTTGTTAAAACTTAAATATTGAGCTGCCCACATTTGGTGTTGTCCAACTTCAGTTGTAAAGAATGGCGAAAATTTTTTTGTTAATTCATTTAATCTTTGTAAAGCATATTGAGGTTTAATTATTGTTTTACTATTTTTAAAATTCAAACAATCCTTTTTCTTCCATTTTTCAATTTTATTATACCACGCTTGGTAATTTTCTTTTTTAAATTTAAATCCTTTCTTATTCAAAATCATATTTAGTTTTGTTAAAACTTTTGCAATATCACCTTTTATTGTTAAATCTACATTAACACTTTTGTTAAAAGAAGAAGCATCAATATCAATATGAACTTTTTTTGATTTCGGTGAAAATCCAGATACTTTTCCAGTAATTCTGTCATCAAATCTAGCACCTATACAAATCATCAGATCAGATTGGTGCATCGCTAGATTAGCTTCATAGGTTCCATGCATACCTAACATACCAAGAAATTGATAATCATCAGTAGGATAAGAACCTAAACCCATCAAAGTTTGTGTACAAGGAAAATGAGTGTATTTTAAAAATTTGTACAACTGTTTAGATGCACTTATACCTGAATTAATTACACCCCCACCTATATAAACAATTGGTTTTTTTGTTTTTCGTAACATTTCAACAAATTGATTTAGAGACGAATCCTGATTGACGTCTTTTGATCTATATAAAATAGGTTTTTTAAATGAAGATTTTTCTTTGATTGAAGCCTTAAATGTTTGGATATCTTTTGGAATGTCAATTAATACGGGGCCAGGCCTTCCGTTTGATGCAATAAAAAAACCTTCGTGAATTACTTGTTGTAATTTATTTACATCTTTTACAAGATAATTATGTTTTGTACACGGTCTTGTTATGCCTACAATATCTGCTTCTTGAAAAGCATCATTGCCAATCATGTGAGTGGGTACTTGTCCCGATATGCAAACTACGGGGATTGAATCCATCATTGCATCTGCAAGACCAGTTACAGTGTTAGTTGCACCTGGTCCTGAAGTAACTAAAACAACCCCAACTTTTCCTGTAGATCTTGCATATCCCTCAGCTGCGTGAACAGCTGCTTGTTCATGTCTAACAAGAATGTGTCGTATCTTATTCTGTTTAAAAAGTTCATCATAAATTGGTAGTACAGCTCCGCCCGGATAGCCAAAAATGATTTTTACATTTTCGCTAATTAAGGATTCAATTACTAATTCTGCTCCAGTATATTTTTTAATCATATTATTAAAATAAACCAAATATTTTTATTAAACATCTAAAAAATAATATAAATTTTTTTTTAAATAATTATAAGCATCAGAATAAGAAAAATGAATAGCATTTTGTGGTTGATGTTTAAACCATGTAATTTGTCTTTTAGCATACCTTCTACTGTCTCTTTGACTTAAACTAATCGCTTCATCTAGATTAATTTCTCCTAAAATAAATCTTTTAATGTGTTTTAATCCAATCATTTTATTAATGGGATGATCTGAACTAACCTTTTTGTTTATAAAACTTTTTACCTCCTTAACTAAACCTTTTTCTACCATCTTTTCGAATCTTTGATTAATATTTTTGTAAAGTGTATCCCTAGAAGTTTCTAAAATTATAAAAATATAATTATCAATATTTTTTGAAGCTTTTTTTTCTCTCCAATAATTAAGGCTCTTACCAGTTCCAATTTTTACCTCTAAAGCTCTAAAAATCCTATGCTTATCTTTATGGTGTATTTTTTGTGATATTAAATAATCTTTTTTTCTTAACAAGTCATATAGGTATTCTAAACCTTTTTTTGAATATGTTTCCTTTATTCGTATTCTTATCTTTTCGTTAATTTTCGGAACATAGGAAATATTTTTTTCTAAACTTCTTAGATATAAACCTGTTCCGCCAACTATAATAGGAACTTTATTTTTTATTTGAGCTTTTGTAATCTCAATTTGAGCAGATTTTGACCACCATCCCAAATCTGCTGAATTTGGGGTTTCTATAACACCAAATAACTTATTTTCAATACCTTCTAATTCAGTTTTAGAAGGTCTATTTGATAGAATCTCCAAGTCCTGGTAAACTTGCATACTGTCAGCATTAATGACTACAGAAGGTACTTCATTTGCAATTTTAATCGCCAAATCTGTTTTATTTGAAGAGGTAGCACCACCTATTATAAAAACCTTTTCAAACAAGTTTATTTTAACTTTAGTGGAATAAACCGAGGGAAACCATTCTGATAAATTTGCACAAGAACTGAGTCCATATTTCTTTTTACGGCATCATCAAAAATTTGTTTTGCTTGTTTTGCAGAAGTTATTTTTTTTTGCGATACTTGAGAAATTACATTTCCAACACTCAATCCAGCATTTGATGCCGGAGAGTTATTTTTTACTCCAGTTACTACAGAGCCAGAAACACTTTCATCAATATTATATTGATCTCTTAGAAAATCTGTAAGATCTTTTAATCTCAGTCCAACTTGATCAATTTCATATTCTTGATTAGTCTTTTCGGTGGAGTCTTTTTTTTGATCAATCTTTGCTTGATCGTCAAATTTTTCGCGTTCTGCTAGTTTTACTTTAAATTTTTTAATTTTCTTGTCTCTCCACACATCAACTTTTGCAGAACTTGACACAGCTGCTTCAGCAACTATTCGTTGAAGGTCTCTTACATTTTTGATTTTTTTTCCGTTAAAATTTAAAATTACATCACCCGCTTTAATACCAGCTTTTTCAGCCGGCTCTCCTGGATTTACCATTGAGATAAGAACGCCATCGCTTTCTTTTAAACCTAAACTTTCAGCTATTTCTGGAGTGACCTCTTGAATTCTAACACCAAGCCAACCCCTTTGAGTTTTTCCAAACTTTCTTAGTTGTTCAATAATTGGTTTAGCTAAATTAGACGGAATTGAGAAACCTATTCCCACACTACCACCAGACGGAGAAAAAATTGCAGAATTTATTCCTACAACATCTCCATTTATATTGAATAATGGACCACCTGAATTACCCTTATTTATCGATGCATCTGTTTGTATAAAACTATCGTATGGTCCGGAATTTATATCTCTATTAAAAGCAGAAATTATACCTGATGTAACAGTACCCCCGAGACCAAAGGGATTTCCAATAGCAATCACTGAATGGCCAACTCTTGCTTTATCAGAATCTGCAAACTTTACAAATTTTAAAGGTTTTTTTGATTTCACCTTGAGTAAAGCTAGATCGGTTAATTTATCTTGACCGATCAACTCTGCTGATAGTTCAGAATCATCTTGAAATTTAACTTTTATTTCATTTGCTTGAGCAATCACGTGGTGATTTGTAACAATGTATCCATCTGGATCAATAACAAAACCTGAACCTAAAGCTTGTGGCTGTTCTCTTTTCTGATCAGGGTTCTGAGGTTGTCCAGGACCAAATCCTGGAGGAAAGTTTTTAAAAAAATCTCTAAATTGTGGAGGTATGTTATCAAAAGGAAGTTGCTGAGGTGGTGAGTCCTCAGCTTTTTGTGTAGTAAATACATTTACAACAGCAGGGGATAAATTTTCAACTAGGTCAGCAAACTCATCAGATGAAGGGTGTGAATATGATTCCCCAAATTGTAGAAACAAAAATGTAGTTAGTATAAATAAAACTTTAGGTAAGCTTGACATGGCTACTATTGACCTCGAGAATTATTAAAAAATTCTAAAAATTGGCTATCAGGTGATAAAATCATGGTTGTACCATCTTCTCCTAAAACATTTTTGTATGCTTGCATAGATCTGTAAAAAGAATAGAAACCAGAATCTCTTTCAAAAGCGTCAGCATAAATAGCAATTGATTCTGATTCTCCCTCACCTCTAAGTATTTCACTTTTTCTAGTAGCCTCTGCTAATAAAACTGTTTTTTCTTTATCGGCTTCAGCACGAATAATTTGAGCCTGCTCAGCACCTTTTGCTCTAAATTCTTTAGCTTCTTTAACCCTTTCACTAATCATTCTGTCAAAAATCGCTTGGCTATTTGCTTCTGGTAAATCTGCTCTTCTTATTCTTACATCTACAACTTCAATACCAAACCTTTGTGCTGAATCGTTAACCTCAATTTGTATTCTATCCATGATGTTGCTTCTCTCAGATGATAGTAGCTCATCAAGAGTTACTCTTCCAACTACTCTTCTCAAGGAAGAAATTACATTTGAGTTTAATCTATTTCTAACATTAGCTTCGTTACCAACTGTTTTGTAAAACTCTAAAGGATCGATTATTTTAAATCTTGCAAAAGAATCAATTAAAATTCTTTTTTTATCTACAGCAATAACTTCTTCAATTGGAAGATTGTATTCTAATATTCTATTATCATACCTTACAACATTCTGAATAAAAGGAATCTTAATATGTAAACCAGATTTTTGTATAACTCTTTTTGGGTCACCAAATTGGAGTACCAAACCCTGTTGAGTTTCTTTCATGGTAAATATACCATTTAATACTACCAAAAAAGAAACAAATAAAATTGAATAAATTAATACCTTAGTTGTCTTCATCATCTATACCTTTAATTACATTAGATCTTTTTTTTAATTCTGGTAGAGGAAGATATGGAACGATTCCACTACCTGCGTCTTTATCAACAATGACTTTATCAATTTTTCCCAGTGTCTGTTCGAGTGTCTCTAAATAAATTCTTTTTCTAGTAACATCCTTTGAATCTTTATAGGAGTTATAAACCGAAATAAACCTCTCAGCTTCACCTTTTGCTTTTGAAACAACTTCTTTTTTATATGCCTCTGATTCTTGAATCAGTTTTTCAGCTTGACCTCTGGCTTTTGGAATTATGTCATTTCTATAAGCTTGAGCCTCATTAATTAGTTTTTGTTCGTCAGTTTTTGCCCTTTGAACATCTCTGTACGAATCTATAACGTTTTCTGGGGGGTCGGCTTTTTGGAGTTGCACTTGAGTAACTAAAATTCCAGATTTATAATAATCAAGAACATTCTGCAACTTTAGTTTGGCATCTTCCTCAACTATAGATTTACCTTCGGCAAGGATTGGGTCAATCGGTGTTTGGCCAATTTTTTCCCTCATAACACTTTCTCCAATACTTTTAATAGTTGCTTCAGGGTTTCTCACATTAAATAAAAAATCCTTCGCGTCATTTATGATCCAAAAAATTGTGAAATTTAAATCAACAATGTTTTCATCACCTGTAAGCATTAGCGCTTCCTCAGGGACTTGTCTTGTTTGTGAATTTTGACTAAATTGGCTCTGAGAATTTCTAAAACCTACCTCAATCCTATTTACTTTAGTAACTTTTGGTTTTGACACACTCTCAATAGGAAGAGGTAAATGGTAATGTAATCCAGGTTCTGATGTTCTAACATATTTTCCGAATCTAACCACAACACCCTGTTCATCGGTCCCAACTCTGTAAAAACCACTGGCTAACCAAAATAATCCCACTATTACAACTAAAACCAAAAGGTTTGAGGAAGAATTCTTAGGGAACATAGATTTAAACCTATTTTGAATATTTTTCAAAATATCATCATAATCACCAGGATCAAATGAACCATTACCTTTTCTAGATCCCTTCTTGTTGTTGCCTCCGCTGCCACTTCCCCATGGGCTTTGATTATCTCCATCATTTGGCGACCAAACCATTAATTTACTCCAATTAAAATTTATGTTTCATTTTTATATAAGAATTGTTTTAATCATGCAAAGTAATTATTTCATATTTATACAAAATATAAAGCTTTGAAAAATATAAAAAATATTATTGTTGTAGGTTCAGGTAAAGGAGGTGTTGGAAAGTCAACAGTTTCAACTAACTTAGCAATATGCTTATCCCAAAAGAAATTTAAAGTTGGCTTACTTGATGCTGACATATACGGTCCCTCGATACCAAAGATGCTTAAAATAAATGAAAAACCAGAAATTAGTAAAGAAAAAAAAATTTTACCTTTTGAAAAATATGGCATCAAGTCAATGTCAATAGGTAATCTTATTGATGAAGAAAAACCAATAATCTGGAGAGGAGCTATGGTTGTTAGAGCTCTCAATCAAATGTTAACTGATATTGCCTGGGGTGAATTGGATTTTTTGATAATAGATTTACCACCTGGTACTGGGGATATTCAATTGTCTTTGTCTCAATCATTAAGCATTAGTGGAGCTGTTGTAGTGACCACTCCTCAAGACATTTCACTTGTAGATGTAAGAAAAGCTATAAACATGTTTAAAAGAGTAAATGTTGAAATAACAGGAATAATTGAAAATATGAGTTTTTTAAAACAAGGCAATAAAAAAATTTATATTTTTGGTAAAGATGGCGGTTTAAATGAATCAAGAAAACAAAAGATTCCTTTTTTAGGACAGATACCAATTTTGCCTGAAATAACTACTCATTCCGATCTTGGAAAACCTGTAGTAACAGATAAGAAAAGCCAGTCTTTTTTAGTTTATGATAAGGTTATTGATAATTTTCTTAAATATCTCAAAAAAGACAGTAAATCGAATAATACAAAAATTACTTTTGAATAAAATTCATATAATACCAAATTTTTTTTTCAATTCATCTTCTTCTCTTTTTGAAATTTTAATTTTATTATTTTTCTTACCGTGAATTAAGTTTTTAATAAACTCAATCCCATGTTTTGATAAACTTATATTTTCTAATCTGTGTGAAATAAATGCTTCATAAGTTAGTGGAACCCATTTTTTCAGAATATCAAGCATTACTTCCGCATACACTCTAATTTCATATTGAGCATGATAATCAAATCTCAATGACAAAAAATGCATGAGATTGTGAAGATCAATCTTCCAATACCACTCAGTATAGGCATTCAGTGGAAGAACCATTCTTGCGAGTTCTCGTGCAACACCATTCTTATTTTTATCAAGAGTTTTTCCGCCGTCATCTTCATTCAACAATTCTCTATAGTCACTAAATGCATGCTTTGAGTTTTTCTTTATTATACCAAGATACTGTTTTGATTCTATGTCATTAAGTTGTTGTTCTCTTCCTTGATTGTTTGATTTTGATTGTGCCTGCATATTTTTTTTGTTAGGTATATAAAACTCACTATCTAAAATTGAATATCTCGCCGAATATTCGTTAACATTAGCTGTTCTATGTCTTATCCACTGTCTAGCTACAAAAATTGGTAATTTAACATGAAATTTAATTTCATTCATTTCAAAAGGTGTAGAATGCCTATGACTTATAAGGTAATTTATAAGATTTTTATCTTGATTTATTTTTTTTGTACCCTTGCCATATGAAACTCTAGCAGCTTGGACTATTGAGCTATCATCTCCCATGTAATCAATTACTCTAATAAAACCTTTATCTAAAACCTTAAAACTTTTATATAAAATATTTTCAATTTTTTTTACTGTAGCTCTTCTAGTAGTGTTAGTGTTTTTTCTGATCTTATTAATTTGATCAAGATTTTTTTTTTTCTGTTCCATCATCAACATTAAAACTTTTTTGTTTGAAAAAACAAATACAAAAATAATATTCTTTAATTTTTTTTTTTTTAATATATTCTTAAAGTGCTGATTTTTCAGCTATAGCAATAAATGTTTGATGAGGAATCGAGGCGGACCCGGGGGCGGTACCCGGCGCCTCCACCATAGTTTAAAGGGGGCGATATAGGATCGACGTGCGTGGAATTATCAAAACTTTGCTCGGTGTAGTTCCGTCGTTATTGGACTAAAACATAATAAGTGCCAACGATAATGAAATGGTACTCGCTGCTTAAATATTAGGTAAGCGCGGCTGTGAGACGCCGGGCAACAGAAGTCTCATCGGCAAGGGGTGGCGATTGTCACCCCTTGTTTGTTTTAGGGAGACTCACAAAGGGTTTCAGAGGATTCACTCAACAGAAAATAAGGGAAACAATAGTGCAATAAGTTCAATACACTTTCAATACACTTTCAATACACTTTTGTTTGTTCATCATTTGTTCTATATGCAACTGGGGGAACACTATTTGAAAAAAAAACTCACATTAGACTCACAACTTTTATAAATAGTTATAGATGATTATGGACTATGAGAAAATGTTAAAAATGGTTTCTCCTTTCATTAAATCAAACTGTTCATAATCATCTGGGTGGTGTCCAAAACCCAAGTTGATGATTACCTATTTTATTTTAAGGGTTGCGACTACCAGAGTGTCGTAAGATAGGTTGCAATATTTTTATTATGAAACACCCAAACTAAAATGGTGTCTAAACATTATTAGAAAAGACGATAGAAAACTATCAGAGAACTAACTGTATTTCAGTTTGCAGTTAGACCTCTCACCGAAGTATCAAGAGTGTAAAAGTTATAATCGGACTTCCAAACTCATCTTATGTAAATAAGTTGCTCTAACTGAATATGTTAATGGGAACTAAACACAAGTTCTTTCGTAGATGAACCTTGCATAAGGTTCTCTATGTCTGCAAGAAACTTCCACAAGATTTAATCCCTTAACAAAATAAAAATAAACTTGATTTGACGAAGTAAAATCACGCAAGTGATTTTGGGTTAGATGATTCTTTAGAATACAAAATAAGGAAAGAGAAAATGTCCAAACACAAATATAGTGTTTCTTGGGATATTTGGAATGATTTAGTTATAGAACGACAGAATAAGATTACAGAACTTGAAAGTGATTTATACAACATCAATCAGATTATTATTGATGAGTATTTAGAAACAGGAAACGAAAACATACGACCAGAGTTGAATGAACAATACAAAGAAATAGACGACAAACTACA
The DNA here is from genome assembly GCA_902542925.1 of uncultured Alphaproteobacteria bacterium. Taxonomy (GTDB): domain Bacteria; phylum Pseudomonadota; class Alphaproteobacteria; order Methylaequorales; family Methylaequoraceae; genus CACBWF01. The sequence goes on along the minus strand of CACBWF010000007.1, from coordinate 7,732 downwards.
AGATGCAAAAAGAGGTTTTGAATATCTTTTGTTGTTAGAAAAATGGTTAGAAACAAAAGTTAAACCCAACAAAAACTTCTACAAGAATATGAAGATATATGATGCGTTAAAGAGGTCTGTAATGTAATCCAAAATAAGGGTCATACAGACACGCAATAAATATATGAAGTATCAATCAAGAAACCATTTGATACACATTCTAATCCAATCCTAAGAGTTTAGAATAATGATTAAGGAAACAAATAATGAGTGAGTTAAAATCTTATATAACGACATACGATATTGAATATAATGTTCAACTAAATGACTTCACCGAAGTTGTTATTAAAACAAAATACACAAACCCATCTATGATTGCGAGACCAGAAGATAAAGATGAGGTCGCAAGAGTTGATTACGACAATACAAAATGCACCAACTTAAAAACTCTCTATAACAAGATTTCAAATGAGATGCATTTATACAAAGATGACTTTATTGAAAAAGTTAAAACCAAACTTGTGAATACAGAGATTAAACCAACAGAAGATTTTGGTAAATCATACAAGATTACTCAACTCATAACATTATCAAAAGACGATGAAGAAGAACTAACTGATGAACAAGAACTAACTTTACTTGCACAAGATACAAACCATTCTATGAAAGATGAGTTAGAGAGAACAGTTGATGAGTTAGAAAAAGAAGTTAAGGAAGAGATAAATGGATAGAGAATATTTCTACAAAAAGGCAAGAGAGTTAGAGAAGAGGTCGGAGACGGAACTGCAAAAGAAAAAAGACAACCTTGATTTCCATTTGAAGAAAAATCCATCAAACTCTTACGCAAGTATTCCTAATATGCGTGATGCTTTACGCAAGGTTCAAACTGGAAAACATAAAGACACAACTATTGACGCAGAATACGACAGATTAGTTAATGGGTCTTATAAATATAAATGAAACGACACTTATAAGGGGTAGGTTATGAATGTAAATATTAAAAACGATAGAATAAATATGCGTCTTGATAAAGACTTGAAAGATAGTATCAAACAAGTTGCGTATGATAATGGATACACTTTAACGCATTATTTAAGTCGTATGATTATGAATGAAGTTTCTTCTTACAAAAAGTGATTAAAACCTAAATAGTTTTAACATTTTCTCAAATCATTTTGTTAGGGAAAAAGAGGTGCGTAAGTTTTTTAATCATTTTTAACTTTATTCACCTCTTTTTTTTGTCTGCGTAAAAATCAAAAAAAAGGTTAAATAAATATACTTCGGTGTTCATCCGATTTGATTGTTTATGAGGATTATTTTTTTAGTCATAACCCAATATTGGAAGTAAATAACCCATAACGAAAACAAACAACCAAATACATAACCCAAGAAGTGAAAAAATAAATATCACCCATACTCCAGAAAAACAAATATGAAATAACTTTCCATATTTCTTTGAATGAAAGTTCTTCTTAAAATAACTATCAACTACTTTTGTATTATCAAATAACCACCACCACGGATAAAGACACAAAGAAAATACTGGTGGAATGACTGCACCAAGAATAAGGAGATGCATTAAAAACTCTATCACTATTTCCACTTCCTTGGTTCTGGGAAACGACCCTCACACACACCCTCTAATATTCTTTCTGCACGATGATAAAACATAAACATTTGTTTCTTCAGACTCTTCTGGTCAAGTTGTGCTAATATCCTCTTTGCATCTTCTGGATATTTTTCAATCCATTCTTTATCACTTAACTTTTGATGAAACTTAAAGTCTGCAATCAAACCTTTTTTCTCAATAGATTTCATTTTTTTTTGAGTAAATCTTTTCCAAACTGTGCTTGTTGTGATTACTCCCAAAGGTTTTCTTTTTTCTACATTTTTATGAACCTCAAGTTTTCTTCCAAGTTCATAAAAGGATAAGTCCTCATTCTCTTTTTTCATCTTATAAACTTTGTGTGCATAATAGATACTTTCATATTCTGGTTTCTTTAACACCATTTCATATTTCAACTTTCCATTATTTGTTTTCAAATCAAAAAGAAGTTTATGTTTTTCCCACCAATCTCTCCAATCAGTTTTTGCAATAGATTTTGCATCTCCCCAGTCCTTATATTTTGACCAATCTATTTTTCTTTTTTCTTTTATTGCAAGTTGTAAAAATAAATACCAATACATATAAAGTCCAAACTGATGTTTGAGTTCTACTCCATCATTTGTTTTATAGAACTTTGATGGACGACCTTTTACAAATGACCTTTTCTCTTCACCCCCATAATCAAAACTTTTTCTAAACCCAAGTTTGGATTTTAGAAAGTTTGTGATTTCAATCATAGAAACTTTATGTCCTTCTTCTGCAAGTTTTGAAATGATTTGTTTTTTGGATAAACGATATTCTTGGTAATCTATTTTTTTTGCATTAGAAATACTCTCTGTATTAAACCGAAGTTGCAGTATTCTTTTTTCCATTTCAGAAAGTGCCATAAATATTTTTAACATAGAAATATCTTAAATGCTATTCACTTTTAGGGGAACACCCTATTTTTGATTACTTGTGAAAATATGGCATAATAAGATAGAGAGAAATACTCTGGTGAAACCGAAACAAAGAGAAACAGTTAAGACACTTTTTGTTTGGTTCTGTATGGACTCTTTAAGACACCAGAGTGTTTATCTCAATAATAATAACCCTAATAAAATAAGGAATATAAAAATGAAAAATATACCTAACTTATATGCGAACAGTATTGATAGTTCTACTGGTAAGAATACACTTGAAAGTTTATGTGAAGAAAACTCAAAAGTATTTAATCCAACAAATGTTGCTGAACTCCAAGAACTTCAAAATGCTGTCGTTCAACTGACAAACTATGTAGATGATGATGGTGGTTATAATGACGAAAATCTGAAACGATATATTTCTACTTTTTTCTCAGTATATAACTACTTTGATAAAAAACATTCACCTCAAAACTAAAAATCCATAAGGGTGAAGAACGAACACTTTGGACAAACCGAAAATCACAAGAAACACTTTAGAGACTAAGATGATTAGGTTTTGGAACCCGTTTTGAAGTTTCCAAAGTGTTCTTCTTCAAAATATTAACTAACAATAAACGGAGAAAATATATGAAACTAACTATTAGAAAAAAAAAGATTGAGTATATACATCTCACTCCAAAAGAAGGAAAGTCTGATGAAGTGAAAAAGATGTTGGGACTTTATGAAACTGACCATTCAGCAGATGGTTCTGGGAACAGACACTTAACTCTACAAAGACCAGTTCGTGTGGATGAGTTTTATTCAGACAAACTAAAAGAACTTTGTGAGGATATTGAATACGAAGATGATGAAGGTGTCCTTGACCTTGAGGATGAATATGATGAAGTTTAGAGTGTCTGGAGAAAGAACTATTCACTTTGATATAGAAGTGGATGCAAGTTCATACAAAGATTTAGAGTCAAAACTTGGGAAGAAAGACACACTTGATTTTTACACCCATATAAAAAATCGTCTTGGGGATGAAAACTATCAATCAACAACATTAAATGAAGTTGTAAGAGTTAAAGACGGAAGAAGATGGCATGACGGATTTTTAACTCATACAAGTGAAGGTGTTAAGTCTGCTGGTCAAAAACGATATGAACATCAAAAAAGTTTTTATAATCGGTGAATAAAGTAGTCTATCACTACTGTTTTAGACTACCCTTTTTTTGGAAAATAAAATCCCAGAAAACATACTATTTTAGAGAGTGATTTTTAGGAACTGTTTAGACTACCTATAATCCTCTCCAAATAGTCAAATAAATCGGTGAAAGTATAGTTGTAGTTTTCTGCAAGAAATAAACCTACAACTATTCCTAATAAGAACTTAAACATAACTATTAAAGAGATGTTCAACATCTCCTCTCCCATCAGATACACAGAGGATTATTCTTGCATCATCAAGATTATTTTTCTTAATGATTTCCTCTGCATCTTTTTTTGTATCAACATATAAGATTTCACTATCACTCTCATCTACCCATTTAGGATTATCTTTATGAGAAGTGAGAAGTTTATTATCTCTATTTGCGATTGCATAAAATGGAGTTGGGTTATTGGTCATAACATTTCCTCACCCAACATTCTCCAGTTCTTGTTTCCGTCTTTACACGCAACTCCAGAACCTCTTTTAATCGTTCCCATTTCCTCAAACTGAAACTCAAACTTACGACATTCACTTGATGACATACTTGGAACATCAACTTGTTGTTGAGGTGTAATCAATATTTCTTGATTTTGACCCCTCCATACTTGTCGTAAATCATCTTCAAATGCAGAGTTCATTATTCTCTGGGAATAGTTGTTGTCTTCCTCAATAATATTGTCTGCGATTTCACTTCCCATTAACGCACCCATAACAGTTCCGATAGTTGTGATTGCAATCATAGTCTTCATATCTCCACCAGTTCCAGATTGACCCATAAACGATTTGAATATTGCATATGACCCAAGACCTACACCAGCACCAGTTCCACCAGTTATTAGTTGTTTCTTGGAACAAGAAAATAGAAACAAAGTTAAAAATAAAATAGATAGTTTTTTCATTATGCAACCTCCTTCAAAAAGTTAATGATTGTTCCATTACCGACTTTTAGTTCTCTTGCGATTTTGTTAAATCCAAAACCTTGTTTTCGTAGTTCAATCACTTTCTTTTTTACTTGAGGAGTGAGATTAGATTTTCTCCCCCAAGTTCCAACCTTAGACATTTTAGTTTTCACTCCCATAGATATTCTCTCACGGATAAGGGTTCGTTCTAACTCTCCAAGAACTGAACACATTTGCAAAAGACATTTTCCCATAGGAGTAGAACTGTCTATTTGTTGTTGGTGAAAATAAAAAGTAATACCAAGTGATTGAAGTTCATTAACTGTTGAAATGAAATGTTCTGCATTTCTACTGAACCTATCAACACTCCAACAAACGATAGTGTTAATCTTTTTTGAGATACAATCTTGAATAAGATTATCAAGTTCTGGTCTTCTTGATTTTGCACCAGAACAGTAATCAACATATTCTCCAAATATATTCCAACTCTTTTGTTCGCAAACAGATTTCAAGACATCTATTTGTTGTTTAGGGTCTTGTCCCAATCCTACTGTTGAAACACGACCATACAATCCACATTCATTAGTCATAAAACACCTCTCTGGGTTAATGGTTAGTATTAAGTTGTGTGATATTTTTTGGAAGGAAATAACACCTATTATTCTACCAGATTGAGTTAGTAATACAAGTAATATATGCACAACTGGGGGAACACCCTATTTTTGATTTAACCCCAATCAAATGCTAAAATAATATTTTAACAATCAGAGAGAAAGGAAAAAAAATGAAATCAATATTTTATGAAAACTTAAAAAATGACTTTGATGAGAACTTTATGGGAATGCATAAAACAATCAGAGGTTTTAATAAATGGTTAAAGGAAACGAACTGTCCATTTTCTAATGGACAACTCAAAAAACTTGAGAAAAAGATGAAAATAGACCCAACGATTGTCCTTGATTCAAATGGGACATTTGGGAATAAGTCAGTCATCTATTTTGACGAGAAGAGAAATCGTTTTGTAGGTTTTACCCACGCAAAGATTTTTAACAAATAATATTAACAATCAGAAAGAAAGAGAGAAAAATATGAAAATAATAAATGAAAAAATAAATGTGATTGTTTCTTATGACAACTTTACACAAGAAACTTTTGACTTAAATGTAAATGTAAGACCCAAGAGTTTTAATGCAAGTATCAGTTCTTTGAGAATGCATTTCTGGGGTCAAATCGTTGATGCCATTAAAGGTGATAAGTCTCAAATAGTAAAGATATCTACTAAGTTTTATAATGAAGAAGAAGTGTTCTTCGGTAGTAGTGAGTATCTTTACTTGATGACAAACTTTCTAAAGGTTTGGTTTCAAGAAGACCAAAGAGATGATTTTGAGAATGCATTAGTAAAGAAGTTTAATCTTTCATCTAATACTAAAAAGTATTCAGAAAAATGGAATGAAGATGTTGATATGGCGTTTCCAATAAGTAATATTGCATACACACAACCTAAAGTTAAAGTTTCATACCAACAATCAGAAAAAAAGATGACTGATGAAGATTTTCTTAAACAAGGTCAGTTAGGTAATCTGTTTAGACTTACACAAAATCCATTTGACTTAAGTGCGATAAAATACAGTAAGTAGATGGAGATTGCATAATGAAAAAGTATAAAATAACTATAAAAAGAACTTTAACAAACTTTGGTGATGTTGAACTAAAAGCAAAATCAGAAAACGATTTGTATGAAAAGTTTCGTAAGATATGGAACGCACAAGGTGGTAATCCTTATGATTGCGATTTCCCAAGAGAGGGTGATATGGAGTTTGATGTTGATGAATGGACAGAGATTAAATAACCCTACCCCCTTTAATCTAAAAAGTATTTTATAAACTATAAATGCAATAAAGATACATCGGTATATGTGGGTTCGGTTCTGCGAACCCCACCCCCTCAAAACCTAAACAATATTATTTCAACATTCATACACAACTAGGGGAACACCTATATTTTGACTACACACTTTTTATAGATTATACTGAACTTGTATTGATTGAGAAAAGAATGACAAAGATATTAAAAACTATAAGTGTTCCTAAAACAAAAGATGTAGTCATCTATAAAAGGGAAAGAAGTAAATATTGGTATGTAAGATTTTATGTTGGACTAAACCACACAAAAAGTGGAAACATATATCAATCTCTCAAAGAAGAGAACTATAAGAAGGCATTAAAACTTGCATACAAAGTTTATAAAGACTTTTGGATTAAGAATGAAATCCCAGATGAAAATGAGAAGGTAGTAAGAAGAACATATAAGTTTGACAAGATTGCAAATGACTTCATTAAGTTAAGAATAAAAGAAAAAGGAACTGAAGGACAAAGAGAACTTGGTAAATGGAAAAACCATTTTATTCATTACTTCGGTGGTTTAGATATTAGAGAAATGGATAAGGTGAATAATGCATTAAGAGATAGTATCATCGCAAAAAAAGAAGAAGATAAAGCACCTCAAACTTTAATCAAATATCAACAACTGATTTCAAACATTTGTAAGTATGCAAGAAAAAGAGGTTTGATAAGTTATGAACCTACTCTTGTTAAACTTAACAGACTTGCAAAAGAAGTTCCCCCTTATGAGGAAAAAGAGATTGAGAAACTATCAAATGCAAGTAGAAAAAGAGATAAACCCTTCTACCAAGATTTAAGTGATTTCATACAGTTTTGTCGTTCTGGTCTGGTGAGACCTGGCAAGGAGGTGTTGAGAATAAAACATAAAGATATTCATTTCCTTCCTGATGTTCGTAGAGGTGAAGATGGAATGATTGTAGTTATTGGACAAACAAAAACTGGGAAACCTCAAAATGTTCATATCCACCCATTTTTTCATAAACACATTTATCTTAATAGGATTTTGAGAAGAAGACCTAATCCAAAACCAGATGATTATTTGTTTTTTCCTTTTTTAGAGGATAGAGACAACTTGGAAAAGATACGACAGAGAGTTTCTAATAACTTTCGTTCCCTTGCAGTAGATTACGAACTCTACATAAACGAAAACGGATTAGAAAGACCGATGTATTCATTAAGACACTCTGGAATAAATCAGAGACTTGAAAGTGGTGTTTCTATGGAGTTTGTTGCAGACAAAGGTAATACTTCAC
>CACBWF010000006.1 GCA_902542925.1 uncultured Alphaproteobacteria bacterium | reverse complement strand
GGGCTGCAGGATTTATTGGATTTCATCTTTCAAAATCACTTTTACGAAAAAATACTCATGTAATAGGAATTGACAATCTAAACAATTACTATGACGTTAATTTAAAGAAAAAAAGACTTCAGCAATTAAAAAAAAATAAAAACTTTTTTTTTTATAAAATTGATATACAGGAAAAAAAACTTCTTAATTATTTTAAAACAAAAAAAATTGATTGTGTAATTAATTTAGCTGCTCAAGCTGGAGTAAGACATTCTTTAAAAGATCCATACGCCTATATAAATTCAAATATTTTAGGTCATTTAAACATGCTTGAATTTGTAAAAAAAAAAAAAATAAAAAAATTTATTTATGCAAGTTCTTCTTCGGTTTATGGAGGAAATAAAAAATTACCTTTTTCAGTCGAAGATAGGGTTGATCAACCTGTTTCACTTTACGCTGCATCAAAAAAATCATCTGAATTAATATCTGAATGTTATTCAAAACTATTTGGGTTTCAGTGCATAGGATTAAGATTTTTTACTGTTTATGGCCCCTGGGGACGACCTGATATGGCAACATTTATATTTACTAAAAATATAATTAATAAAAAAAAAATAAAAGTTTTTAACTTCGGAAAAATGAAAAGAGATTTTACTTACATAGATGACATCATACAAGGAATCGAAGGGGCTATAACATCTAAGAAAAAGGCACATACAATTTATAACCTTGGAAATAATAATTCTGAAAATTTGATGGACTTTATCAAAATAATCGAAGAAAATTTAGGTTTGAAGGCAAAGAAAGATTTACTACCTCTACAACCAGGTGATGTTCCTGAAACATTTGCAAATATCAAAACAAGTAAAAGGGACCTCAATTTTTCACCTAAAACCAAAATTTCTGTTGGAATACCAAAATTTATTCAATGGTTTAAAGAATTTTATAATTTAGAATAAAATTCTTTGATTAAGTTTTCATACTTAAGGTAAACTTCCTTTTTTTTAACTTTGAAAGTTTGTGTTAGTAGATTATTTTCATAAGTAAATGGCTCCTCGGCTACTAGAAATTTCCTTATTTTTTCAACTGAATTTAAATTTTTATTTACTTCATCAACTATTCTAGAGATTCTTGATTTATTAACCCCTTTTTCAACTGAAAAAATGCAAATCAAAAATGGTTTTGAGTCACCGAAAACTACTGTATGTAATATTTCTGTATACAATTGAAAATAATTTTCAATTTTTTGAGGTGAAATATTTTCTCCACCTGAGGTTACAATTAAATCTTTTTTTCTACCATTAATAATTAATCTACCATTTTTATCAAAACATCCAAGATCACCAGTATGGAGCCAACCATTTTTTAACACCTCATCTGAAAGTTTTTTATTTCTCCAATAACCATTCATCACATTAGGTCCCTTAACTACAATTTCATTAGTATTTAATATTTTAACTTTAATACCCATAATTGGAAAACCAACGGTTAGAGGATTATTATTTTTAAGATTATTACAACTTATCAGAGGTCCTGCCTCTGTTTGTCCATACCCTTGAAGAATTTCTATATCTAAAAACTTAAACAGATTACTTATTTTTGAGTCTAGTGCAGCACCCCCAGAAACAAATGTTTTGAAGTTATGACCAAAAATGTATTTTATTTTTCTTTTTAAAAAAAGATAAAATATTTTAACTTGAAACTTTTTTAAAAGTGATAAATCATCAAAATTATTTTTTAAGCTAATTTCAAAAAAGCTTTGGAATATTTTATTAGATTTTTTAATATTTAAATAAATTTTTTTATAGATGTTTTCATAAAACCTTGGTACTGCAGTAACAATTGTCGGATTTACCTCTTTAAAATCACTAAGAATATTTTCCATTTTTTTACAAAAATAAATTTGACCATTTATATATAGAGGAAAATATAGTCCTGCCATTCTCTCATAGGAATGAGACAATGGTAAAAAAGAGAGAAATTTTTCATTTTTAAAATTTATTTCTTTGAGTAGTTCAAATGCAGCAATGCAATTATGAATAATCGACTTGTGAGATAAAATTACACCTTTTGGATTTCCAGATGTTCCTGAAGTGTAAATTATAGAGGAAATGTCACTTCTTTTTATTTTTGGTAGGTCTATTTTCTCATCATATGATAAGATATCTTTAAAGGAAGTTTCGTACTTTGAATCATCAATTATAATCTTTTCAATAATAAATTTTTTTTTAAAAAGTGACCTATTTTTTTTAAAAATTTCATCATTTTCTATAAAAATAATTTTAGGTTTGCTGTCTTCGATAATGAATTTATTGTCTGAAATATTATTGGTTGTAAATGATGGTACAGTTATGGCACCCATTGACTGAATGGCAATATCAATTAAAAACCATTCAGATCTACTTGAACTTAATAAAAATATTCTGTCCCCTTTTTTTACATTTTTTTTTTTAAAATAAAACTGTATCGATTTAACTTTATTATTAATTTCACCGAGAGTTAGACCTCTCCATTTGGAATTAATTTTATCAAATAGAAATTTTGAATCTGGATTTTTCAACAGCTGTTGAGTAAATAAATCATAAAGACTTTGAATTTTATTATTTATCATAATAAACTATTCCATTTTAGTGAAAAAATACTATCTAATACCTAACTAAACAATTTTATTTCTAAGATACTATGGATGATACATACCCACAATGGAATTTAAAAGAGTTTTACGATTCTTATAAATCAGAAAAAATTAATATTGATATAGAAAAGATCCGGTCTTCTACAATAAAGTTTAATAAAAAATATAAAAATACTTTAAAGAATCTCAGTAATAAAAAAATTATTCAAAGCATAAAGGAATTTGAGATAATAGAAGAGAAAATTGGAAAGCTTAAAAGTTACATATATCTTATTTACTGTACTAATCAACTTGATACAGAAATAGTTGCCTTTTACCAAAAAGTTAATGAGCAACTTACTAATATTGATAGTAATCTTTTATTTTTTTGTTTGGAACTAAATTCTTTAAATGAAAAAAAAATTAATTTATTAGAAGGGAATAGATTTTTTGTATGGTTAAAAAATTTAAGAAAATTTAAGAATTATCAAAAAAAAGAAGAGATAGAGAAAATATTATTAGATAAGAATTTAACTAGTTCGAATAGCTGGATAAGACTGTTTGATCAGACCATGGCAGGTATAAAGTTTTCATTTAAAAATAAAAATTTAAATGAAAGTGAGATTTTAAATCTTCTTTCATCATCAAATTCTTCAACCAGAAAACTTGCAGCTAAATCATTTAGTAGTGGACTTAAATCAAATATAAATATCTTCTCTATAATAACTAATACACTTTCAAAAGACTTAGATATTGATAGAGAAATTAGGGGATTTAAATTTAGTGAATCTTTTAGACATTTAAACAACCAAGTTGAAAAAAAAGATGTTGATTGTTTAACGGAAACAGTTATTGAAAACTATAAAACACTTTCACATAGATATTATAGGTACAAAGCAAAAAAATTTAAAGTATCAAAACTTGAATATTGGGATAGAAATGCTCCTTATCCAAATCAAAAAGAAATAAAAATAAACTGGAATGAAGCAAAAAAAATTGTTTTGGAAGCCTATTCAAGATTCGACACAAGAGTTTCAGACATTGCAAATGAGTTTTTTGAAAAATCTTGGATCGACGCTAAAGTTGTTAAAGGAAAAACTTCAGGTGCTTTTTCTCATCCAACTGTTCCGTCAAGTCATCCATTTATTCTATTAAATTTTCAAAATAAACTTAGAGACGTTATGACTTTGGCACACGAATTGGGACATGGTGTGCATCAATATCTTGCCAATAAACAAGGTTATCTGCTTTCGGACACACCTCTAACAATAGCCGAGACTGCAAGTGTTTTTGGAGAAATGCTAACATTTCAATCAATATTAAGAAATTGTAAAACCGAAACAGATAAAAAGAATATTTTAAGATCAAAGATTGAAGATATGCTCAACACTGTTGTACGACAAATATCTTTTTTTTCATTTGAAAGATTGCTTCATGAACAGAGAATTTCCGGTGAATTGACTGTAGACCAAATTAATAATATTTGGATGGAAACTCAATCGAAGAGTTTAGGTAAGGCAATAAAATTAAATGATGACTATAAGTATCTTTGGTCTTACATCCCACACTTTATTCATTCGCCCTTTTATGTTTATGCCTATGCTTTTGGGGATTGTTTAGTTAATTCTTTGTATGCAAAATACGAGCAAGGGCAAGAAGATTTTAATAATAAATACATTGATTTATTAAAATCTGGAGGAAGCAAAAATTATAAAGTTCTTTTGAGAGATTTTAATTTAGATCCAGAAAAAAAAGAATTTTGGCAAGATGGTCTTAATATTATTAAAAATATGATAGATGAGTTAGAACAATTAGGATAGTGTATTAAAAAAATTAGTATGTAATTATGATAAAATTAGCTGTACCAAAAGAGATTATAGACTTTGAAAGAAGAGTAGCTTTAACACCAGATTGCGTAAAACCAATTTTAAAAATGGGGATAAATGTTTTTATTGAAAAGGGTGCTGGTGAACTTTCATCTTACAGTGACAAAGATTATTCAAGTCTTGGTGCTAAGATTTGTAAAAATTCTTCTGAACTTTATAAAAACTCAAATCTCGTAGTAAAGATTAATAGACCTACAATAAAGGGAAAGATAAACGAGTTTTCTAAAATTAATGAAAAATCGGATATAATTGCTCTTATCTATCCAGACAAGTTTAAAAAAGAATATCAGATGTTAAAAAAGAAAAAAAATAATGTATTTGCTATGGAACTAATGCCACGAATTTCACGTGCTCAAAGTATGGATGTTTTATCATCTCAAAGTAACTTATCTGGGTATAAAGCAGTTGTAGATGCTGCAAGTTTTTATAATAAAGCATTCCCTCTGATGATGACATCAGCAGGCACAATCCCACCTGCGAAGGTATTAGTCATTGGCGCTGGGGTTGCAGGTTTGCAAGCAATTGCAACAGCAAAAAGGTTAGGAGCTGTTGTTTTTGCTTTCGATGTTCGATCGGCTACAAAAGAACAAGTAGAGAGTTTGGGTGGAAATTTTGTATCTGTCCCTGATGATAGTGGAGGAGAAACTTCAGGTGGGTATGCTAAAGAGATGACCAAAAATTATAAAGCGAAGCAAGCAAAATTGCTTGAAGAAACATTATCAAAGATTGATGTGGTTATTTCTACTGCTTTAATTCCTGGAAAACCAGCACCAAAAATTATTACAAAGAAGATGGTCGATAAAATGAAATCGGGAAGTGTTGTATATGATTTGGCATCTGAGTTCGGTGGTAATTGTGAGTTAACTAAACACGGAGAGCATGTTGAGTATAAATCTAAATTTATTGTAGGCCCCAATAATTTAGCATCAACCGTTTCTCAAGATGCTTCGAGGCTTTTTTCTAAAAATATATTAAATTTCTTAAACAACTCAGCAGATAACGGAAAATTTAACGATTTCAATTGGGATGACGAACTTGTAATAGGAACTTGTCTTCTCAAAAATGGCAAACAAAACATTTCAAAAGGATAATCTATGGAAAATATTGACCCAACATTAACATTGTTTATTATTTTTGTACTTGCGTGTATGGTAGGATATTACGTAATTTGGGGAGTCACCTCCGCTTTGCATTCACCTTTAATGGCTGTGACTAATGCTATTTCCAGTGTTATAATTGTTGGTGCTCTGATAGCAGCGGGCCCAGATGAAATTAATTTTTCATCTATTATGGGATTCTTTGCTATTATCTTAGCATCAGTAAATATTTTTGGAGGATTTGTAGTATCTCATAGAATGTTATCAATGTTTAAAAAAAAAACTAAAGATAAAAAATGACTGATAATTACACTGCATCTTTATATCTAATTTCAGCCATTTTTTTTGTATTGTCGCTAAATGGTCTATCTAACCCAGAAACAGCTCGTAGAGGAAATTTCTATGGTATTTTAGGAATGACGATAGCTATTGGGACAACACTCTTAAGTCCAGGAGTAGTTTCTTATCCATTAATAGCCGCAGGTATACTGATAGGTGGAACTATTGGAACTTTTATAGCACTTAAAATTGAAATGACATCTTTACCAGAACTGGTTGCTGCCTTTCATTCCTTAGTAGGCTTGGCAGCAGTTTTTGTTGCTGCAAGTGCATTCTACTCTCCAGAAAGTTATGGTATTACGTCTGGTGGCAATATTAAAATTTCTAGCTTGGTGGAAATGTCAATAGGTGTAAGTATTGGAGCTATAACGTTCACGGGCTCAATAATAGCTTTTGGCAAACTTCAGGGAATTTTAAGCGGTGCGCCTGTTGTGTTTAAAGGCCAACATCTTTTAAATCTCGCATTTGCCATTTCCATAATAATCCTATCATTTTTATTTACTGTTGGGGAATCAAAAATGTATTTTTGGAGTATAGTTGTTTTATCTTTAGTTCTTGGAGTATTTTTGATAATTCCAATTGGAGGGGCAGATATGCCTGTGGTAGTTTCTATGTTAAATTCTTATTCAGGTTGGGCAGCCGCTGGCATAGGTTTTACCCTCTCAAATCACCTTCTGATCATAGTAGGCTCACTTGTTGGGGCATCTGGTGCAATTTTAAGTTACGTAATGTGTAAGGGAATGAATAGATCGTTTGTTAGTGTTATTTTAGGTGGTTTCGGAGTTGAAGATGGAGATCAGACAAAAGAAGTTTCAGAAAAACCTGTTAAGACTGGTAGTCCAGAGGACGCTGCTTTTATATTGAATAATGCAAATTCAGTAATAATTGTTCCTGGTTACGGTATGGCCGTTGCTCAGGCTCAACACGCATTAAGAGAAATGTGCGATACTCTTAAGAAAAATGGTGTGAAAATTAAATACGCAATACATCCTGTAGCTGGAAGAATGCCAGGTCACATGAATGTTTTATTAGCAGAAGCGAGTGTTCCATATGATGAAGTTCTTGAATTAGAAGAAATTAATAGTGATTTTGCAAATACTGATGCTGTATTTGTAATCGGTGCTAACGATATTACTAATCCTGCTGCAAAAACAGATAAGACTAGTCCAATTTATGGGATGCCAATACTTGATGTTGAAAAATCTGGGACTGTCTTGTTTGTAAAAAGGTCTATGGCTTCAGGTTACGCCGGAGTCCAAAACGAGTTGTTTTACCGTGATAACACAATGATGCTATTTTCTGATGCAAAAAAAATGGTTGAAAATATAATCAAAAACTTAGATTAAAATCCGTCAAATTCTATTTTTTTTCGAAGCAATTTTTTAAATCTTCTTGTGGATTCATTTTGTAATCTAGCTTTTTTTTCAGAGGGTTTTTCATATGCCCTCCTTTGTTTCATTTCTCTAAAAACTCCTTCACGCTGCATTTTTTTCTTCATTGCGCGCATTGCTTTTTCAAGATTATTATCTTTTACATGAACTCTTATTATTTTAATATCTCCTTTAATTAGTGTATATTTATATTAGATAAAAATATATGTAAACCATTTTTTTTAAAATTATGAATAGTTTAAAAATTAGAAAATCCATTACTTATGATATAATCCTAAATTTTGACAATAAAATTTCACCCGAATTACAAATATTGAACTCTGTAAAAAAAAATTTTAAAGATTTTTCGGAAGTTAATAGATTTATAAATTTCAATTTTCCTAATGGTATTCAAAGTGTGTTACTACATTTTAATGAACTAACAAATCAGGAGTTAAGCAAGTCAGTTAATATTGGATTTAAAAAACTTAGAATAAGTGAGAAGGTATCAAAACTTATTTTAACAAGATTAAAGATTCTTGAACTATACAAAAATGGTTTAAATAATTTAAACATTTATTTGTTAAAAAGTGGTATGTTTTTTTTTTCTAATAAAATACTTTACAAAGTAGCCGATAATATTTGGTTTCTTTCAGGAGATAAATCTCTAGATTTTAATTATTATTCAAAAAGATTCATATTAATGAACGTTTATTTATTTTCTTATAATTTTTGGCTAAAAGATGAATCCAATAATTTAGGAGATACGAAATCCTTTGTAGAAAAACAAATAAGTAATGTCTTAAAATTCGGAGCCTTGAAGAAAAAAATTAAAAATTTTTTTTCATAACTAATTATTTGTTTCTATGTAATGGGCCATTTTTCTTTTTGGAGAAGTTTTCTTTTTGTAATAATCATAAAACTTATACTTTTTATTTAACTCAGTTTTTTTTTTATAATCTTCACCAATTACATTTGTCATAGTACATTTTTTCGTGATTTTTGGGATATCTATTTTTTTTCTTAAAAGAATATTTATTAAATAATCAAATTGACTTTCATTGCATCCATCCATAGTCCAGTGTCCAGAATTATGTGGTCTAGGAGCTATCTCATTTACTAGAATTTTATTATTTTTTAACAAGAACATTTCAATAGCTAAAATACCAACTAGATCAATTTTATTTGCAAAAAACTTTGAAAAATCTACTGCTTCTTTTTTTATTACTTCTGGAATTTTCGCTGGATATATTGACTTATGAAGTATGTTATTTCTATGAATATTTTCAACTGGTGGATAATTCACAATATTTCCATAAAAGTCTCTTGCAACAATAACTGAAAACTCTTTTTTGTAATCAATAATCTCTTCTGCTATAAAATTGGATAGATCAAAGTTTTTAAAATCAATCAAATTTTTATTACTAACTAAATATTGATTTTTACCATCATAACCAAATTGACAAGATTTTATTAAAATTTTACCACCAAAATTATTTAGAGATATTTTAAGGTCTTCAAATGTATTAATAGGATTAAAATTCGTTGTTTTAATTTTATTAAGTGAATTAATAAATGTTTTTTCCTTCATTCTGTCCTGTGCAATTGAAATTACATTTGAATTTGGTAAGAGTTTTTTTTTTTTTTGTATGTAATGAAGTATTTTTAAAGGTATATTTTCAGTTTCAACAGTTATTAGATCAACAGAATTTATAAAATTATCGAGTGAATGTAATTTAGAAAAATTTCCTAGGTAAAACTTATCAGCAAAACTTTTGGCACTACAGTTATCAACCTCAGAAAAAATTGACACTTTCACTTCTTGCTTTTTTGCTGAATTACAAAGAAACATCCCTAGTTGTCCTCCACCTAGGATACCAATTGTTTTTTTTGTTTTCATGAATTCTTAGGGAATTTTTTTACAGTTTTTGTTTGTTTTTGCATGTAAATTTTAAGTTTATGTTCGAGTTTTTGATCTGAAAGTGCTAAAATTGAAATTGCTGAAAGAGCAGCATTAATAGCACCTGGTTTACCTATAGCAAAAGTTGGTACTGATATACCAGCTGGCATTTGAACAATCGATAGTAAACTATCCAAACCTTTTAGAGACTTTGATTCTATCGGTACACCGAGAACGGGTAATGTTGTTAAAGATGCTACCATTCCAGGCAGATGCGCAGCACCACCTGCACCAGCAATAATTATCTTAATATTTGTATTTTTTAGATTTTTTGCGTAATTGTAAAGTCTTTCAGGTGTTCTGTGTGCAGAAATAATTTTTTTTTCATATGATACCTTGAAATGTTCAAGAGTTTCTTCTGTATTAACAAGTGTTTTCCAATCAGATTGACTACCCATAATTATTGAAATTTTAATATTTGTGATAGATTTTTTCATTTTAGTAGATTTTTGTATCAATAGTTTGTTATTATATATTCATGAGAAAATCTTATTATACTCAACAAAAAATAAAAATTCTACAATCTCAGCACACTCTCTATGAAAATGATTTAAAAAAAGAATATAATAAACCTCATATTGATGGGTTAAAGGTTGTAGATTTAAAAAAACAAAAATTAAAAATAAAAGATATTCTTAGTAGATTAAACCAAAACTAAGTTATCCATATTTTTGAGTTAGAAAATCTAACTCTTTTTTGGTACAAAAGCCAAGCTCAATTGGGTTCTGAGCTCTGATGTTTTGGGTGTTCCAGTGTGTTCTATCTCTTATAGACTTAATTGTGTTCTTTGTAGTTCCAATTAGCCTACAAGTTTTTGAATCTGGGAGATTTGGTAAGTTTTTAAGCACCCATGCAATGCCATTTGGTTTGTCAGCACGTTTTGAGAGTGGAGTATACTTTGCACCCTTAGTTTTTGGTTTTGGCTGAGGAATATTTGTTTTAAGAATGTTAATTTCTTTATTAGGATTCTTTTCGCAAGCTTGAATTTCATCTTTTGAAAGCTCTCCATTTTCAATTGGATTCCTAGGAACAATTCCAATTGAGACTTCTTCATCAGCAAGTGCTTGTATTTCTAGCGGATGAAGGCCAACAAATGATGCAATTTGATCAAATGTTAATGTTGTATTATCGATAAGCCACATAGCAGTAGCTTTTGGCATTAATGGTTTTTTCATAATTTATCCTAATTTATTTTCCATATCCAAAACTATTTTCCCAAAGTGCTCACTTGAATACATTCTTTTGTGAGCTTTGTAAGATTGCTCAAAAAAAAATACAGAATCAATCACAGGTTTGATTTTACCATTTTCTATGTATGGAACAATATTTTTTATTAAACTATTCCTTATACTTTGTTTAAAAGATGAATCTCTTATCCTTAATGTTGAACCAGTTATAATTAATCTTTTTAGCATTACTTTCATTAGATCTATATTAACTTTAGACCCTTTTTGATATGCTATATTTATTAGTTTACCATCGGAACATAACAAATTTATATTTTTTTGTACATAGTCACCCCCAACCATATCTAAAATCAAATTAACTCCCTTATTATTAATTTCTTTTATTTTTAAAAAAAAATCTTCTTTTTTATAGTTAATTACAATATTAGCACCTAATTCTTCGCAAAGCTTTTTCTTTTTATCGTTACCAACTGTTACAAAAGTAAAAATATTAAAAATTTTTAGCATTTGTATTGCAGTTGTTCCAATTCCACTTGAACCACCATGTATAAGAACATATTGATCATTTTTGACTTCTCCACGATCAAATATATTAGACCAACATGTAAAAAAACATTCTGGTATCGCTGCGGCTTCAATGAAGTTCAAGTTTTTAGGTTTTTTTATTATGGTTCCTGCGTCTGCAACACAATATTCGGCATAACCACCACCATTTACAAGTGCACAAACAGCTTCACCAACTTTAAAATTTTTAACTTTCCTGCCTAAACTTTTAATTTCACCAGAAACTTCTAATCCTAAAATATTTGAGTGTCCATTTGGGGGCGGATAATTACCCTCTCTTTGAATTAAATCTGGTCTATTGACACCAGCAGCCTTTACCTTTATTAGTACTTGGTTTTCACTTGGTAAAGGGTTTTTAACATCAACTACTTTCATAACCTCGGGGTTACCCGGAGCATCAAAATGTATAGCCTTCATAGTTTAACTATTTTTTTCAAAATTCAGATTCTGAAATCTTTTTTTGAATCTAGCGACTTGTCCTTCTGTATCTAGTATTTTTGTGGCACCACCAGTCCAAGCAGGATGTGAATTAGGATCTATATCAAGTTTTAAAGTATCTCCTTCTTTTCCATAAGTAGAACGAGTCTCAAACTTTGATCCATCAGTAAGTTCTATTGTAACTTTATGGTAGTCTGGATGTATTTTTTTTTTCATAAACACCTTTTTTTAGATATAATTACATTTTTATTTCTAATTTTACAAGCATGTACAAAAAAATTTTGTTTAAAATCCTACCGAATTATATATATAGTACTAAAATGAGTGAAGATATTATAAAAATCGCGAAAGAATCTTTAGAAAATTTACTAAACCTTATACAAGAAAAATACGAGAATATAGATGTTGATTTAATTGATAATGTATTAAACATTGAAACCTCAGACGATCAGGTATTGATAGTAAGTCTGCATGAACCAACCTCTCAAATTTGGTACTCCTCGCCCTTAAGCGGTGCGCTACATTTCAGATTTGAGGAAAAAAAAAATACTTGGGTGAACACACGAAATGATGTACAAGAATTTCCAAAAATTGTTTTGGATGAAATCAAAACTATCGAGAAATGAATTTAGAAAAAATCAGAAACTTCTTAAAAGTGGACAATAATTTCAAACTTCTAATTGTTTTTATTGTATTTGGCATTACAGGTTCGTTGACGCTTTATATTTCAGATATTTTGTTTATTTTTTTTGACATATCTAAAAACGAGTTGGGTTATTTTTATATATTTATTAGAATTCTTATTATTTTTCCAATTTACCAACTGTTATTAATAATTATTGGAACACTTTTTGGAGAATTTAAATATTTTTGGCAATTTGAAAAAAAATTTTTGAGAAAAATTGGTATTAATTTGAAATAGTTATTTATTTGTAAGTTTAATTTCAATTCTTCTGTTTTTTCTGAAAGCATCTTCGGTATTTTTGTTAATAAGAGGAGAAAACTCTCCAAACCCTGCAGCAATAAGTTTATCAGGTGGTATCCCTTTTTCTATTAAAAAGTTTACGATTCTAATTGATCTTGCACTTGATAAATGCCAATTTGAACGAAATTGTTCATTAAAAATTGGTCTTTTATCAGTATGTCCATCTATCCTAAGTACCCAGTCAATTTCTTGTGGTATAATAAGCGAAATTTCCTTTAGGGTACTTGCAATCTTATTTAACTCTTTTTTAGCATTTTCTTCCAAATTATCATCAGCACTTTTAAAGAAGATTTCAGATGGTAGAATAAATCTATCACCTGAAACTAAAACATCTTGTCGATTAGATAGCGCTTTTTTCATTTTTTTTAAAAATAAGGATTGATACTCACTCAACTCTTGGACTCTACCTGCTAAAGCAAGATTGAGTTTTTTTCCTAGATTTTGAATAATAACTTTATTTTGTTTATCTTTTTCTTCAGAAGCTTCTAGTAGATTTGAAATTTTAAGAAGTTGAATGTTTAATTCTTCGATATTTTTTTTTAAATTTGATATTGAACTATCTTTCTGAAAAATTTCTTCTTTAGTGTTCTTTATTTGATCTTCAACCAAGCTAATCTTAAAGTTTTTGTCTTTTATTTGGTCAATTAAGAAAATATTTCTTTTTGAAGTTTCAGTAATTCTATCTTTTGATATTTCTAATTCCAGGTTTGATTTTTTTATTTTTTTTTTAAGTTTATCAATATCTCTTTTGAAAATTAGTATTTTGTTATTTAGGTTTTTTATTGAGCTTTGGAGTAGGCTATTTTCCTCATTTAATTTTTCTCTTTCTTTAGTAACCATTGATAATTTTTTTCCAATTTCAAATATCTTCTTATCAAGTTCTGAAATTTCGCTAGTTTTTTCTCCTATAACATCGTTAAAATATAGTTGAGTAATTGTTGAAATCATGACTGTAAAAATTGTAACAATTAATAGTGTTGCTAGTACATCAACGTAACCTGGCCAAATATTAACTGAACTTAGACTTTTTTGCGATCTAATTGCCATAATTTCTAGTTCTTTTTAAGAGTATTAGATATAGTTTTTGATAAAACTTTTAATTCCTCCTTAATTTCTCTATTTGTACTTATATTTTGATCAAGGAAATGGTTAATCTCAATTAGAGACTTTACAATATTTTGTTGATTAACATTTTGTTTTTCAATTTCTTTTGTAGTCATTTTTAAGTTTTCTGTAGTGTTCTCAATTAATGATTCAATGTATGATGGAGCAAAATCTGTTTTAATATTTTCTGTTGATACAGACGAGATTTTTGTGTAATTTGCAAGTTTTTCCTCTACCTCATTGTAAAATCTGTTTTGTGCCTGACCAGCTTGAAGGTCATAAAAACCAAGTATCAAAGATCCCCCGAGACCAAATAAAGATGAACTAAAAGCTGTGCCCATTCCACTTAATGGTTTTTCAAGGCCTTCTTTAAGTAGCAAAAATAACTTTTGACTTTCTGAAGAAAAATCTAGGGATTTTATAGTTTGGCTTACAGATTGGATCGTTTCTAATAATCCCCAAAATGTGCCAAGAAGACCTAAAAAAATTAATAAACCTATTAAATATCTAGAAATTTCTCTTTGTTCAATTAATCTAGATTCAATACTTTCTAATATAGTTTTTGCTCCAATTTGAGAGAAGATAATTTTTTCTGGTTTTTTTTTAATTAATTGAGAAATTGGTTTTAAAAGATTTGGTGATTTGATACTTAAATTACTTCTTTTGTTAACAAATGAATTTAACCAATCTATTTCAGGTTGCAGAATAAACACTTGCCTAAATAATAGAATAATACCTAAAATTAAGATAAATACGATAGTACTGTTTAAAGTTACGTTGGTATAAAAAAACGACTGAATTTTTTCAAAAAAATACATTGATAAAAGAACTAAAAAACCCGAACAAAGAAACATTCTTAAAATATATTTTTGAAAAATTTTCATTTTAGATTTCAATAAAGCTTATTGCAATTTCATCCTTATTAATATCATTAAACTCTTTCTCAAAATCAATTTTGATTCTGTTGTGAGAAATACCTAGTTTTACTAGAAATGCTCTTACTAAAAGTGTTCTTGATTTGTTGATTTTAAGATCATCCTCAAATATACTTGATTTTATATGTATTTTTATTGGTTTATTTTTGATTAGACTTACGTATTCTGAGATTTTCATTTTTTGAGTAGTGTCTAAATCTATTTGATTTGATTCATAAATAAATATTTCAGTTTTTTCATTAAGTTTTTTCTTTTCTAATGGTATGACAGGTTTAGTATTGAAAGCTGAAATAATTTTATTTTCTGAAATAGATTGTTTCGTATTTTTATCATTATAATCTTCTTTTTTTTTCTGGAGTTTCTTTTTAACTAATTTTTCATCGATTACTTGTTTGCTTGTTTTTTTTTGTGATAATTTGTCAACAATCCCTTCATCAAAAAAATATTTAGTATTATCAACTTCTATATCTTTAGAAATACTCTCATTATTAAAATATGAATATTTCCTTTTTTGTATTTCCTTATTTCTTTGTTCAGCTAATTCTTTAAGTAGTATTTTTTCATTAATCTTTTTTTGAACTAAGTTTTTTTCAATATCAGCATTTCCTAATTCTTCAAACACTTCAGTTTGAATTATCTTTGCCTCAACTTTTTTATTTTCTCCTTGATTCTTTTCATTCTTTTTAACTTTTTGAGATCTTGCTTCTATTTTTATTTTATCCGCTAATTCTTGATTTTTTTTTGAAATCTCTTCAATTTTTTTTTGTCTATCAAGTTTTAGTTCTACTCTTTTTTTTTTTGCTTCTTCTTCTTTCATTTTTTGTCTCTCAAGAAGAATTTTTTTGTTTTTTTCGTTTAATACTTTTTGTTCTTCATATTTTTTTTTTCTTTTTTCAGCTAATACAATTTTCTCCTGTTTAATTTTTTCTTCTAGTAATAGTCGTTTGTTTTTTTCTTCAGCTCTTTTTTGTTCTGCAATTCTCTGTTTTTCTTTTTGCTCTTTTATTTTTTTTTCTTTATTTTCTTTTTCTCTTAACAATTTTTGTTTTGCTTCTAACTTTCTCTTTTCTGCAAGCATTATTTTTTGTCTTTTGATTTTTTCAGCTTTTTCTTCTCTTTTTAGCTTTTCAATTTCTCTTTTCTTCTCAGCAAGAATTTCTTTTTCTTTTCCCATTAAGATTTGTTTTTCCTCATTATTTTTCTTTTGTAAAAGTCTTTCCTCTGCATCGGCTTTCTTTTGATCAGAAATTTTCTTTCTTTCTTGACTCTTTTTTTCTATGAGAGACTTGAGTTCTTTTTCTTTTTCTATTCTTTTTAAGTTAGCAATTTTTTTTGCTTCTTCTATTCTTTCTTTTTTTTCCTGCCTAAGTTTAGCATCTGCTTTCTTTTCTAATTCTTTTCTTTTTTTTTCAGCTTTTTTTAATTCAATTTGTTTTTCTTTTTTCTGTTTTGCTTGTTCTATTCTTTCTTGTTTTTTTCGTTTTTCTTCAGCAATTCTTAATTGTTTTATTTTCTCACGTTCTTCTCTAGCTTTAAGTAATTGTTCTTGACGTTTACGTTCTTCTTCAACTTTACGTAATTCTTCTTGGCGCTTACGTTCTTCCTCAGCTTTACGAAGTTCTTCTTGACGTTTGCGTTCTTCTTCGGCTTTACGAAGTTCTTCTTGGCGCTTACGTTCCTCCTCAGCTTTACGAAGTTCTTCTTGACGTTTACGTTCTTCTTCAGCTTTACGTATTTGTTCTTGACGTTTACGTTCTTCTTCTGCTTTACGAATTTCTTCTTGGCGCTTACGTTCCTCCTCAGCTTTACGAATTTCTTCTTGGCGTTTACGTTCTTCTTCGGCTTTACGAAGTTCTTCTTGACGTTTACGTTCTTCTTCGACTTTACGAAGTTCTTCTTGGCGTTTACGTTCTTCTTCAGCTTTACGAAGTTCTTGCTGACGTTTTTTTTCCTCTTTTATTTTTTTTTCTTTTTCAAGAGCTTCAATTATTTCTTTCGGTGGTTGAAGGATTATAGTTTCTTTAGATTCATCATCGCTTACTGACGGAAGCAATATCCTTTCATTATTTGATGGGTAAACCGATTGGAGTTTTTGCTGTTTAGTTTCTTGCGATAACAATATTTCTGAAAAAAACAAAAACTGAAATGCTGTAAGAAATAAAAAAAGGGCAAATTGCATAATTGATTATAACAAAATGAATAAAATTTTCATTTATTTTTTAAAAAGATCACTCAATTTTTGTTCAGTTTTTTTATTAGACACAAACATACTTTTTTTATCAGTGTCAATGTCTAGTATAACCGCTCCAGACTCACTAAGAATTAATTTTGATATTTCATAATATTTATTATTATATCCTGAATGATAAACCAAATCTGTTCTTCCTGACGCTAAATAACAAAAATCCAGTATGGGCGAGCCAAGAATTTTAACTTTAGAAAAGTCATCTAAAATATTATCTGGAAAATTAAAATTTTTATTTAGAGAAGAATATAAAACTGAATTGCAAATTCTCGACGAAGTTTTTACTCTAAAGTCATTAAGGTAACAGCCTTTTTCTTTTTGAGCTTGAAAGATTTCATCTTTAATTGGATCATAAACAATTGAAGATATAATTTCATTATTTTCTTTTAAAGAAATTGATATACAAAAATGTGGAATTGCGTGTTTAAAGTTTGAAATTCCATCAATAGCTGAAATAAGCCAACAATTTTTAAATGAATCAAAATTATTTTCCTCTGAGATATGATCACAAGGATAATCAGGTTTAATTTTAATTAAACTATCCTCAATATTTTTTTTTAATTTTTTGATGGAAGTACTAACGAAATTATCAGTTCCAATTACTGACGTTTGCAAATTTTCCAGTTCGTTAAAGTCTCTTATTAAAAGTTTTCCTACAACACGAACTGATCTAGATAATATATTTAGAAGTGGTGATAAAAATACCATTACTTTTATTACTTTGCTTTTTCAACATATTCAAAGTTTTCAGATTGAATAATAATTTTATCTCCTTGTTTTATATGGGGTGGCACAAGAACTTTAAGACCCTTATCAGTAATTGCAGGTTTATATGAGGATGAAGCTGTCTGTCCTTTGACAACTGCATCTGCTGTTTCAATTTTTATTTCAACAGTTTTCGGTAGTTTAATATTAATTATTTTTCCATCTACATACTCTAATGTAACTTTCATGCCATCGTTAAGTAATTCAAACTTATTTTCTAATATTGATTTTTCAATCTCTAATTGTTCGAAATCATCATCTCTCATGAATGTTAAATTTTTGTCATCTGCAAAAAGGAAAGTTGAAGAAATTTCTTCCGTAGCAAGTTTTTCCAGTGAGTCAGAAGTTCTAAACCTATCATTAGTTTTATTTTTTGAGATAATATCCCTCATTTCGACCTGAATAAAAGCACCGCCTTTACCTGGTTTTATAATACTGGTATTAAGTATAATAAACATTTTACCTTGATGCTTTATTATATTTCCTACTCTTATTAGATTGGCATTAATTTTCATAAATATTTTCTAATTCTTTATATTTAATTGCGGATTTTACCGGTCCATTCTCAAAATTCCAAATACTATTTATCAAAGAAAAGTTATTTGCGCCAATATTAAATAGTTTTTTAATATTAGAATGATCAATTCCTCCAATAATTGTAAAAGGAATACCGATGTTTTTTTTTTTAAGTTTTTCTAGGTTTAGTACTTCTCTTGATGTTTTTTTTGTTTTTGAATTAAATGCAGGTCCAAATGCAACATAATCGGCGCCATCTATTTTTGCTTTTTTAGCTAATTCTATTGAATTGTTGCATGAAATACCTATCGAAAAATTTTTCCCAAGTATTTCTCTTGCATTTTTACAATCCATATCATTTTGACCCAAATGTACACCGTCATAACCCAATTTTTTTGATAGATGTACATCATCATTTAGCAAAAAACTAATTTTTTTTTTTTCACAAATTTTTTTAAATTTTTCAAAAAACTTTACCGCAAAATTTTCATTTTTTTTGAGATCTTTATATTTAGGTCTGATCTGAAAATATGTTATTCTAATAATATCAGTTATTTTATCAAAAGAATCTTCATTAAAATTTTTATTTTCAAAAGGTGGAGAAATCAAATAAAAATTCATACTATTTATAAAGTTTTAAAACAGTTCTTTTGTTACATCAATTAGTCTATTAGAAAATCCCCATTCATTGTCATACCATGATAGAATCCTACAGAAACTATTTGAAATTACTTTTGTTTCTTGTGCATCAAGAATTGAACTATGGGGATTGTGATTAAAATCAACAGACACCATTGGTTCATTAACAATTTGGATAATATTTTTAAATTGATTATTTGATGCATTTTTGATTATTTTGTTTATTTCATCAGATGTGGTCTCTCTTTTTGATTGAAAACAAAAATCAATAAGAGAAACATTCGCAGTCGGAACCCTTATTGCACTACCATCCAATTTCCCAACTAAATTTGGGAGCACTTCACCAACTGCTTTTGCAGCTCCCGTGGATGTTGGTATCATTGAGATAGACGAATTTCTTGCTCTTCTTAAATCTTTATGGAATGTATCAATTGTTTTCTGATCTCCAGTTACAGCATGAACAGTTGTCATATATCCTGAATTTATACCTATATCTTTATCAATTAAATAAACAAGAGGTGCCAAACAATTTGTAGTGCATGAACCGTTAGAAATAATTTTATGATCTTTAGCTATTTTTTTATGGTTTACTCCATATACAACTGTAATATCAGCATTTTTACAAGGAGCGGATACCAGAACCTTTTTAACACTCCCTCTTAAATGTTTTTCCGATTGAGTTTTCGATGCAAAAAAACCAGTTGATTCAATAACAATGTCTGTTTTAGTTTTATCCCATGGTATAAGTTCAGGGTTTTTTTCAGAAAAAAAATTAATTTTTTGATCATCTATAAAAATAGAATCCCCATCAATTTTCAAATTATTTTTCAACTCATAATGAAGTGAGTCATACTTCAGTAAGTGCATTATTGATTTAAGATCAGTAAGGTCATTAATTGCTACAATTTTTATATCTTTGTCATTCCTCTCTAAAAGTGCCCTAAGAGTTAATCTCCCAATTCTTCCAAATCCATTAATTGCAACACGTATTGACATAATTTTATTTTTTTACTTATTCTTTAATTACTAATTAGATTAATGTAAAGAGTTTGTATAAAATAATTACGGAGAAAGATTATGTCTCAATTATTATTTGATTATACAAAAAAAAAAATTATAGAGCTTATTGAAAAAATTGAAAAAAAAAAAAATAAAGAAAAATTTTACTTCAATGATAATGAAAAACAAAACAAACAACTCAGAGAAGTTAACAAATTAATTAAAGAACTAATTGAAAAGTTAAAAAAAGACTAATGAAAAAAAATGCCTGAACTAAAATTTAACATTGGTGATAAAGATTATACATTATACTGCGAAGATGGCGAAGAAAATGATTTAAAAAAAGCTGTTAAAATAGTAAATGAAAAAATGGATTTATTCAAAAATGAAAATGACATTCCCCTTGCAAGAAAGTTTCTTATGATATCAATTCTAATTGCGAATGATCTTTCCCAAAATAATAATAGAGATTTTGACCAATCAATGAAAAATCAAATTAATAAACTATTCACAAAAATTGAAGAAATACTGGATCTATGAGTATAAAGGAAAAAAAAAAAATTATTAGAGACTTATACCTTAAAAATAGAAGCAAAATTTCTAATAGAAACATAGTAGACAAGAAATTAAATGAAAATATACTTTCTTTTTTAAAAAAAAAACAAAATATTCGTTTAGCTGGATATTTTGCAGTAAGAGGTGAGGTAAGTGTAAATCAATCAATGTGTGAGTTAAATATTGATGAAAATACAATTTGCGTCCCAAAAATGGTTGAAAACTCAAAAAAATTAATTTTTATATCATGGAAAAATAATACCCCTTTGAAAAGAGGTAAGTTTAATATACCAATTCCATGGACTTGTGAAGAAATAACCCCAAATTTTATTCTGGTTCCATTAGTTTCTTTTGACAAAAAAAAAAATAGATTAGGTTATGGTGGGGGGTATTATGACTATACAATGAATATATTACAAAAAAAAAAAGTTAAATTTTTTAGTATTGGCATTGCGTACGATCAACAATTTTACTCTGACTTACCAACAGAAGATTTTGATATCACACTCGATATTATTATAACACAAAGCAAAGTGATAAGTTGATGAAAGTTCTTGTGTGTGGAGATATTGTGGGCAGATCAGGAAGAGAAATTGTAGAGGACAAAATTCCAGAATTAAGAAAAAAAGAAAATCTAGACTTTGTAATTGTGAATGGAGAAAATGCTGCAGGTGGTTTTGGTATTACAGAAAAAATTTGTCAAAATTTGTATAAGCATGGAGTCGATGTAATAACCTCTGGCAACCATATCTGGGACCAACAAGAAATCTTAAGTTTTATTGACAAGGATTTAAGACTTCTAAGACCTGACAATCTCCCAAAAAAATGTCCAGGAAGAGGATTTGGTATATATAAAATTCAAGATGGGACAGAAATTTTAGTTATAAATATTATGTGCAGAGTTTTTATGGATGCAATTAACGACCCTTTCGAAACTTTAGATGATATAATAAATAAGACTTCATACGAATCAACAAAACCTATAATACTAGTAGATGTTCATGGAGAAGCAACATCAGAAAAAATGTGTATAGGACACTTTCTTGACGGAAGGGTAACAGCTGTATTTGGGACACATACCCATGTTCCTACTTCTGACTTGCATTTATTGGAAAAAGGTACATTATATATTTCTGATCTTGGAATGTGCGGAGATTATAACTCAGTTTTAGGTATGAAAAAAGAAAATGCTATTGCAAGGTTTTTAAATAAACATAAAAAAACTAGACTAGAAACTGCTGATGGTAAAGCAACATTATGTGGTATCATCTTTGAAGTTGATAAGAAAACAAAAATAGTTAAAGATTTCAAACAAATTAAAATTGAAGGGATATTAGGAGATTAAGTGGCAGGCCATTCCAAATTTAAAAATATTATGCATCGGAAAGGTGCTCAAGACAAAAAGAGAGCTAAATTATTTGCAAGACTGATTCGTGAAATATCAGTTGCAACAAAACTTGGTCTACCAGATCCAAATTCTAACCCAAGATTAAGAACCGCAATTAATAATGCATTATCTGCAAATATGCCTAAAGATAACATTGATAGAGCCATAAAAAAAAACTCTGAAAGTGATTCATCAACCCAAATTGAAGAAATTACCTATGAGGGATTTGGACCTGCAGGAGTTGCAATTATTATAGAAGCAATGACTGATAATAAAAATAGGACTGCTTCCGAGATAAGATCAACATTTAATAAGTATGGTGGAAATTTAGGTTCTAATGGATCAGTTAAGCACTTTTTTGAAAAAATTGGAATTATTTCTTTTTCAAGTAAAATTTGTTCATTTGATGAAATCTTTGAATTTTCTGTTTCGAATCATATAAATGATATAGAAGAAGTTGATGGTGATTATGAAATTATTACGAAATTAGAAAATTTTCATATTGTATTGGATTCCTTAGAGAAAAAATATGGTTTACCTAAAGCTTCGAGTTTGGAGTGGAGGTCAAAAGAAATTTTAAAAATACAAAATGATGATGCTTTAAAATTAATTAAATTAATTGAAAAATTAGAAGATTGTGATGATGTCCAAAATATTGCATTTAATTGTAATTTTAGTGATGAAATTTTAGAGAATTTATAGATGAATGTTCTTGGTATAGACCCTGGCAAAAGTGGAGGTTTAGCTGTTGTTTCAAGAGAAATAAATTCTTTGCCAAGAATTATTTTTGCTATAAAGATGCCTACCCTTCAAATTAATAACAAAAAGATAATCGATATTTTAACAATAAAAAAACAACTAAATATGATAAAGATAGATATTTCAGTAATTGAAAAAGTCCATGCAATGCCAAGACAAGGAGTTACTTCTAGTTTTCAATTCGGAAGAAGTTATGGTGCAATAGAAGGTTTGTGTCAAATATTATCTTCTAGAGTTGATTATGTAGCACCAGTTGTATGGAAAAAAGCAATGGGATTAGACTCATCTAAACAAGCAAGTTTAGATCTCGCAAGAATGAAATTTGGGGAAAGTAATCTTTGGAAAAAAAAAAGCAATGATGGAATAGCAGAAGCTGCTTTGCTATGTTTGTTCTGGCTAGAAAAATTTAGCAACGCTAATTCATGAAATACAAAAAAAGAAAACATGTTTATAAGACTTGTATATATTATGAAGATACCGATGCTGGGGGAATTGTATATCATACCTCTTATCTAAGATTTGCAGAGCGAGCACGTACTGAATTTTTAAGATCAGTTCACTCGAGTTTTTTAACAATCCTGCGTGATGGAGAAAATTTTTTTGTATTAAGACGATTAGAAGTCAAATTCCTTAAACCAAGTTATTTATTTGATGAAATTACGGTAGAAACAAAAATATTAAAGATACAAAAAACTTATTTGAAATTAAATCAATTAATTAAAAAAAACGGGTCTGAGATTTGTGATATTAATTTAGATCTTGTTTGGATTGGTAAAAATAAAAAAATACCAACAAAAATAAATGAAGATTTAATTTCTAGATTTAAAAAAAATTACATAGTATAACATAATCTATATGGATGATACTGTAGAAAAAATTGATTTAGTTTCAGAAGTAAATAATTTTTCTGCCTATTCTTTATTTTTAGAAGCTGATCTTGTAGTAAAAATTGTTATAATTATACTTATTTTTTTTTCATTATGGTCGTGGACTATAATTTTCTCAAAATTTAGTTTCTTAAAAAGATTAGGCTCTGAGTCTGATGAGTTTGAAGAGAAGTTTTATGCAAGTGATACACTTCAAAAACTATCAAAAAAATTAAGTAGTCACCCAAGTCATCCTCTCGAGTCAGTTTTTTTTTCTGCTATGGGGTATGTTGAAAGAATTAAATTAAATACTGGACTAAAAAATAATGACTATAAAAAAAATTTTTGCGAACGAATCGAACGTGAAATGCATATCGTAATGGAAAGAGAATTAAGCAACTTATCTATTCATATGAATTTTTTAGCCTCAGTTGGATCAACAGCACCGTTTGTTGGTTTATTTGGAACAGTTTGGGGAATTATGAATAGTTTTACAGCTATAGGGATGTCTCAAAATACAAGTCTTGCAGTTGTTGCGCCAGGAATAGCAGAAGCTTTATTTGCAACTGCACTTGGCCTTGTTGCGGCAATTCCTGCTGTTTTGGCTTACAATAAAATTACTGATAGAATTAATACATTTGGTAACAGAATAGAAATTTTTATTAATGAAATGATGATTATTATTTCTAAAGAAGTTTTTAAAGATTAATAATGAAAATATTTTCGAGATATAAAAAGGGTAAAAAAACATTAATGAATGAGATTAACGTTACCCCTTTTGTTGATGTCATGCTTGTTCTATTAATCATTTTTATGATAACTGCTCCTTTACTGACAACAGGTATAAAAATTAATTTGCCAAAAAGCGCCGCCAATCAAATATCTGAAAAAAAGGAACCTATTACAATTACCATAAATAAAAAGGGAGAAATTTATCTTCAGAATAAACAAATGGATTCTAAGAAATTGATAAAAAAACTTTCAGAATTAAAAAAACAAGACCAAGACTTAAAAATTTATATTAGAGGTGATAGGGATATTAATTATGGTAAGATAATGAAAATAATGGGAGAAATAAATCGAGCTGGCTTTAAAAAAGTTGCCTTAGTTACAGAAATAAATTGAAAATTCTTTTCAAATGATAGGTAGTCTATTTTTATCAATAATTTTTCATTCCTTTATAATCCTGGTGTTCTTATTTGGATCTGATTTTCTGGGTTTAAAAAAAAAAATTAAATTAACTGATATCCCAATTGAAGTAGTAGAAATAGCAAAAAAGTCCGAAGCAGTTTCAAAGAAGATCGAAAAAAAAAAAGAGTCAATTAAAAAAAAGAATGAATACACACCCCCCAAAATTATTGAAAAGCCAAAACCACCAGAATTTGCAAAAATTGAAAAAAAAAAACCTTTGGAAAAACAACAAAAAAAGATAAAAAAAGAAGATTTAAAAAATGAAAAAAAAGTTGACAGATTAAGTAGTATTTTAAATACAATTGAAAAAATAAAAAAAAATCAAGACAAAGAAGATATCGTAAAAGATAAAACAGTTGAGTCAAAGATTCCTGACTTTACAGGCGAAAAACTTACTATAAGTGAAATAGATATAATAAGAAGACAATTTATTCCTTGCTGGACAGTGCCTGCAGGTATTAAAGATGTTTCAAAAATTAGTGTATCTGTAAAACTCAAACTTGATCCTGACGGAAATGTTATAGGTTCAAAACTTTCCAGAGATTATGGTTCAAAAAGTAGATCATATAAATCGGTTGCAGAATCAGTTTTAAGAGCTGTAAAGCATCCTGCATGTAAAAAAATTCAAGTACCAAAAAAAAAGTATGAAATGTGGAAAAATATTACTTTAAATTTTGATCTTAGCGACATAGACTAAATCATTATGGATTTAAAAAAAATTTTAATAATTTTTATATTCTACATATTTTCTTCTGATTGTAAGTCAGAGGTAAGAATTGATATTACAGAAGGAAATGTCAATCCAATTCCAATAGCAATTTTGGATTTTCAAAATAATAGTTTGGAAATGAATTCTTTAGGAAAAAAAATATCTGGGGTTATTAGAAACAATTTAGAAAGAACAGGATTATTCACTAACTTAAGAAAAGAAACTTTTATAACCGAAAAAGTAAATTTTAATAGAAAACCTGATTTTTCTGACTGGAGAGTAACAACTGCTCAGGTTTTAATACACGGAAGAATAATTGAATTAGATAACAAAAAAATTAGTTTAGAATTCAGATTGTGGGATGTTTTTCAAGAAAAACAAATGGTTGCCCAGCAACTGCAAACAAACAAGAATAATTGGAGAAGAATAGCTCATGTGATTTCAGACATAATTTATTCAAGAATAACTGGTGAAAGCGGTTATTTTGATACCAGAATTGTTTATATTTCTGAGTCTGGATTAAAAACAAAAAGAAAAAAAAGATTAGCTATCATGGATCAAGATGGAGCTAATCACAAGTTTCTTACTGATGGTTCATATCTAGCACTTACACCAAGGTTTTCCCCAGCATCGCAATTAGTTGCATATCTATCTTATTTCGGAAGAGTACCAAGGATTTTTTTATTGGATTTAGAAACAGGAAAGCAGAAAGTTTTAGGTGACTTTCCAGGTATGACTTTTTCTCCAAGATTTTCTCCTAACGGCGAAAGATTAGTTATGAGTTTAGCACGAGAAGGAAATACTGACTTATATGAAATGAACTTAAAGAGCATGAATTTATCAAGATTAACAAAATTTAAAGGTATAGATACTGCACCATCTTACTCTCCAGATGGTAAAGACATTGTCTTTGAATCTGATAGAAGTGGAAGGCAGCAAATTTATACTATGAATTTAAAGTCAAAAAAAATAAAAAGAATAAGTTTTGGAAAAGGTAAATATGCAACCCCAGTTTGGTCACCACGTGGCGATCTTATAGCGTTTACAAAATTTTTGAATGGTGAATTTTATATTGGAGTTATGTATAAAGATGGTAAAGGTGAAAGAGTGGTTTACAAGGCATACTTAGTAGAGGGTCCGACATGGGCACCTAATGGAAGAGTACTTGCTTTTTACAGTCAGAATAAAACAAAAAAAAATATAACTAACCCTAAGATCAAAGTTATAGATTTAACAGGTAGAAATTTGAGAGAATTAATTACTCCATCGGATGCTTCTGACCCAGCATGGTCAGGACTTTTACCCTAATTTAATTAAAAAAAATTTAGGTATTTCGTTGACTTATATTAATGCAAGATGTAATAGTTTAATATTAATAACTTCTAAGGAAAAAAAATGAAAAAAAATGTTTTACTATTAGTCTTGGGATTGTTTTTAGTAGCGAGTTGCGAAACAACATCTGGAGTTGGAGACGGAACTGGTGCCCAGGGTTATACTGGTGACGGATCAAGATCATCTTTACAAGATTATTTAATAAATGAAGTTGGTGATAGAGTTTATTTTGAAACAGATAAACACAATATCAATTCTTCATCAGCTTTTAAATTGGAGACACAAGCAAATTGGATAAAATCCACACCTGGCTTTACAATCATTCTTGAAGGCCATTGCGACGAAAGAGGCACTAGAGAATATAACCTCGCACTTGGAGAAAGAAGGGCTAATTCTGTAAAAGAATTTCTTGTTTCATTGGGTGTAGATGCTAGTCGTATTATGACTGTGAGTTATGGTAAAGAACGACCTGCAGCTGAGGGAAGTACAAGTGAATCTTGGTCTGAAAACAGAAGAGTTGTAACTGTTATTGGTGAATAATTTTTTTCTTAGTAGATAATAAAAGGCTAATTATTCATAAGTAATTAGCCTTTTTTTTAAAAGGAAACCAATTGAAATATTTTGTTTCATTTTTTGTAGGGATTTTTTTTTCAACATTTTTATCAAGCCAAGATATAGATCCAGATGACCTGTTAAATAAACTTGAAAGACTTGAAAGAAATATTACGGATTTGACAAAGGACAAAACTGAAAAAAGTTTAAAATCTGGTTATATTTCTCGAAATGAGAAAAGATTTGACGGTATTGAAACAGATTTACAGAAAAATTTTGGAAAAATTGAAGAATTAGAAAATAGACTTGATAACATTGAAAATAATATAAATATCCAAAATCAGTCCTTAGAAATGCGTTTTCAAGAGATATCTGAAGAAATTTCAAATTTAAGTCGTATTCTTTTAAATAAAAACACCAAAAAAACTAGCTCAGCAAAAGAGTCTACCTTAGATTTAGACTTAGGTAATCTATTAGAAAATAATAATGAAAATAAAACCGACAAAATAGACAATGCTGTAGCAGTTGATGATGAGATTGACATAAAAAAAAAATATGAAAATGCAATAAAACTTTTATGGTCAAACGAATACGATGATGCATTAAAAGAGTTATTAGAACTAAGAGATTTAAATCCAACTGATTTGATGCCAAATATCCAATACTGGCTGGGAGAGGTTCACTATGCAAGAAAAGATTTTGAGAAAGCAATTATTGAGTTTGGAACCGGATTAAAAGATTATCCAGAATCAATTAAAGGACCGGATAATATGTTAAAATTAGGATTGTCTTTTTCAAATATTAAAAAAAAAATTGAAGCTTGTAATGTTTTAATAGAGCTTCAATTAAAATATCCAGATGCATCAAAAAACGTTCTACAAAGAGCTGGAAAGGAAAAGAAAAGGTTAAATTGTCCAGACGAGTAAATTCGATTAAAATTCTAAAAAATCAATTTTTTGAAGTTTTTTTTTCTGAGACTAATATTAAGCTAGAAAATGAAAAAATTGGTATCGCATTTTCTGGCGGATCAGACAGCCTAGCCTTGTTATTTCTTTTACATAAATTTTCAAAAAAAAATAATTTTCAAATTATTTCAATGATAGTTGATCATGGTCTTAGAGAAGACTCTAAATCGGAATCAATACAAGCAAAAAAAATATCTGAAGATATTGGAGTTAAAGCAGAAATTTATAGATGGAATGGAATTAAGCCAGGAAGCGCATTAATGAAAAAAGCAAGAGATATCAGATATGAATTATTACTTAATGGATGCAATAATTTAGGTATAAAAAAATTGTGTCTGGCACATAATTTTGATGATCAAATAGAAACCTACTATATGAGAAAAAAAAGAAGTTCTTTTAATTATGGTCTATCTTGTATGGATAACGTAACATTAAGAAATAATGTATTATTATTAAGACCATTTTTAAAAATTCAAAAGCAGATATTGGAAAACACATGTAAAGCTAATAACCTGAAGTGGATAAATGACCCATCGAATACAAACCCGAAGTTTGAAAGAGTAAGAACTAGAAATAAACTTAAAAACATCGATCTTAAAAAAAAAATTGAGATGGAGTCAAATATTAATTTTTTTAAAAATAAAAAAAAAGAACTAGATGACTTGTTTCGAGATTTTTTGAAAGATAGATTTTTTTTTCAGGCTTATGGAGTTTTTAGACTAAATAAAAATAAGCTCGCATCATTAAAAGAACCTATACAAATCGAAGTTATAAGAAGAATTTTAAAATTTTGTTCTGGAAAAATTTTTTATCCGTCTTACAAATCATCTCATGTGTTAATAAAAAAAATCTTAGGTGAAAAAGTAAAAAATTACACTTTGCATTCATGCATTATTAATTTAGTAAAAAATGAAATTATAATATGCAGAGAATATAATAAGACTCATTTAAATATGAATGATGTTGTTATTGTAAAACCTAATGAAGAGAAATTATGGGATTACAGGTTTGTAGTTAAATCAAAATTTAAAAAGTTAAGATTAAAAAAAATTGATCATGAAAACTGGAAGTTTGTTAAAGAGTATTTTTTTTCCGATTGTAAGAGAAAACTAAAAGCACCAATTATTAAAACTTTACCATTAATTCAACATGAATCTTATTATTTGATACCATTTGTTAGCGAAAAAAAGAAATTTTTAGAAAATGGAATTAATTTTTATTTTAAAAATTTTATCTAAATGACCATTAAAACTATTGGTAATTAAATTCATTTGTACTATATTATTATACAAACAGGTATCAAATTGAATAATACTCTAAAAAATATAGCAATATGGGCATTAATTGGATTTCTAATTTTCTTAATTCTTGACTTCTTTAATGCTAACACCAGAACAAGTACTGTATCAAATATATCTTACTCAGAGTTCTTGTCACAAATATCCAAAGGCTCAATTAACTCTGTAAAAATTGCAGGGAATAATATAAAAGGAGTTTATTCTGACGGAAGTGAGTTTTACACTTTCTCACCAGGCGATCCTGGACTTATAGATAAGCTTCAAACAAATAATATAGAAATAGTTGCGGCTCCTCCAGAAGAAAGTTCGCCTACATTATTTGATGTATTAATATCATGGTTTCCGATGTTATTGTTAATTGGTGTTTGGATATTTTTTATGAGACAAATGCAATCTGGAAGTGGAAGAGCCATGGGTTTTGGTAAATCTAGAGCAAAGCTTTTAAATGAAAAAAAAGGTAAGGTTACCTTCAAGGATGTTGCAGGAATTGACGAAGCTAAAGCAGAACTTGAGGAAATTGTAGAATTCTTAAAAGATCCTTCTAAATTTCAAAGATTAGGTGGAAAAATTCCGAAGGGTGCATTATTAGTGGGTCCACCTGGAACAGGTAAAACGCTTTTGGCAAGAGCAATTGCTGGTGAAGCTGATGTTCCTTTTTTTACAATTTCTGGTTCAGATTTTGTTGAAATGTTTGTTGGTGTCGGCGCAAGCAGAGTGCGCGATATGTTCGAACAAGGTAAAAAAAATGCACCATGTATCATTTTCATTGATGAAATTGATGCGGTAGGAAGGCACAGAGGTGCTGGGTTAGGTGGTGGTAACGATGAAAGAGAACAAACTCTCAACCAGCTTCTAGTTGAAATGGATGGTTTTGATACATCAGAAGGTGTTATTTTGATTGCGGCTACGAATAGGCCTGATGTCCTTGACCCTGCATTATTAAGACCGGGTAGGTTTGACAGACAAGTCGTAGTCCCAAACCCAGACATCGTTGGTAGGGATAAAATTCTTGGTGTTCATATCAAAAAATGTCCACTCTCACCTGATGTTAATACTAAAGTAATCGCAAGAGGTACACCTGGTTTTTCAGGTGCCGACTTAGCTAATCTGGTCAATGAAGCAGCCTTATTGGCCGCTAGAAGAAACAAAAGACTTGTGACCATGATTGAGTTTGAAGATGCGAAAGATAAAGTTTTAATGGGATCTGAAAGAAGGTCTATGGTAATGACTTTAAAGGAAAAGGAACTTACTGCATATCACGAAGCTGGTCATGCTCTAGTTGGTATATTTACACCAGGCAATGACCCTCTTCATAAGGTGACAATCATTCCCAGAGGAAGAGCTTTAGGTGTAACTATGAATTTACCTGAAAGGGATAGATACTCGGAAACAAAAACTGAAATGAAGGCTAAAATTGCAATGATGTTTGGTGGTAGGGTAGCAGAGGAACTGATTTTTGGAAAAGACAATATTACTTCTGGAGCTTCAAATGACATTCTTCAGGCAACTCAAAAAGCTCGATCGATGGTAGTTGAATGGGGTATGAGTGATAAACTTGGACCCCTTAGATACTCAGAAAATGAAGAAGATGTATT
The DNA here is from genome assembly GCA_902542925.1 of uncultured Alphaproteobacteria bacterium. GTDB lineage: Bacteria > Pseudomonadota > Alphaproteobacteria > Methylaequorales > Methylaequoraceae > CACBWF01. The sequence goes on along the minus strand of CACBWF010000006.1, from coordinate 5,307 downwards.
TCTGGGAAGATCTGTAACTCAAAGAAAAAGTATGTCAGATGAAACAGCTAATATTATTGACGAAGAAATTAGGTCTTTGGTTGAGAATGCAGAAAATCATGCAAGAAAGATTCTGAAGAAACATTTAAAGCACTTGCATGCTCTTGCTGATGCACTCCTCGAATTTGAAACACTTAGCGGAGACGAGGTTAGAGATTTAATTAAAGGTAAGAAAAAAGTTGTTAAAAATGTTGATGATGATTTTACTAATAAAAAAACCTCAATGCCCAAAAGTAGAAAACCAAAGGTTACTAAATCAAAAAAAGGTATTCCTTTAAATCCCGGAATTGTCCCTGGCACCTAGAACAAATTTTGACTAACAAAGAAAAGCTATATCTAATACCTTGCTCTTTTGTTGACGAAAATACTGGCACATCTCTTTATAAATCTGGTAAGGCTGAAAAACTTAACAATAGAAATCATTATTTCAGATCTATAAAAATTGTTTCTAATTTTTCTAATAATGAGGAATTAGTTTCAATAAAAGATTTCAAAAATAATTTTTTAAAACAAAACAAGATGTTAAAAAAAATGTACGAGAATATTATTTTAGAAAAAAAATTATATGTAAAAAAGAAAAACATTCTTAGGAATAAAAATTATTTAATTTTTGGAATTTTAAATGTGACACCAGATAGTTTTTCTGATGGAGGCATGTTTAATAATGAAAAACTCAGTTTAATTCGTGCGAAAGAGATGGAAAGTGAGGGTGCGGATTTTATAGATGTTGGAGGAGAATCAACTCGTCCCGGTGCTCAAAAGGTCAATGAAAATGATGAAATTCTGAGAGTCTTACCAACTATTCAAAGTCTTTCAAATGCAAATATTAACATATCTCTAGATACAAGAAATTCATCTACTATGTATATGAGCAATTTTTATAAAATCTCTATTATTAATGATGTGAGTGCTTTACGGGATAAGAATAGTCTTGAAATTGTTAAAAGTAATAATCTATCGGTTGTTCTAATGCATATGCCAGGAACACCAAAAACAATGATGAAGAAAAAATATAATAACGTATTATTAGATACTTACGATTTTTTAAATAAAAGAATTCAATTTTGTGAAAAAAATGGATTGTCAAAAGAAAGAATAATTGTTGACCCTGGTATTGGTTTCGGGAAGAATAATAATGAAAATATAAATTTGATAAAAAATATATCTATTTTTCATTCCTTAGGGTGTCCAATTATGCTTGGTGTATCAAGAAAAAGATTAATTTCAAATTTAGGGTCTCCTAATTTATCAAACGAAAGGATAGGGGGGTCTATTTCTTTTGCCTTACATGCTTTTAATCAAGGTGTTGAAATTTTTAGAGTTCACGATGTTAAAGAAACTTTTCAGGCGCTTGAGGCGTGGAGGTATGCAGGTGAAAAAAAATGAAGAAAATCCAAAAATCAAAAAAATATTTTGGTACAGATGGCATTAGAGGAAAAACAAATCAATCACTAATTAATGAAAAGTTTTTATCTGAACTATCAATAGCACTAAGTGTTTTTTTCGGAAAAAATAAATCGCTGAATAGAAAAATTATTATTGGTAAAGATACTAGATTATCAAGTTATATGGTTGAATCTATAATAACTGGCGTTATGCTGTCAAGAGGTTGGAATTGTGTTAGCATTGGTGTGATACCAACCTCAGCAATATCTAGAGCTATTAAAATAGGAGACTTTGATTTCGGAATAATGATTTCTGCTTCTCATAATTCCTTTGAGGATAACGGTATAAAAATATTCAATAAAAAAGGTGAGAAATTGACAGATAACGAAGAATTACAAATAGAGGAAATAATTAGCCTTAAAAAACAAAGCCCTTTATGCACGGGCTTAAAAATAGGTAGAGTTCAAAAAAATGATGATGTGTACGAGAATTATAAAAAATATCTATTATCTACTATCCCGAAAAAAATGAACTTTTCTGGGCTTAAAGTAGTTGTGGATTGTGCTAATGGCTCAGCTTACAAAGTTGCACCGGAAATATTTTCTGAAGTTGGTATAAATCTAATTCGAGAATCTGTAAAACCTGATGGGAAAAATATAAACAAAAAATGTGGGGCTTTATACCCAAAAAATCTCTCAAAATTGGTGAAGAAGCATAAAGCAGATTTAGGGATATCTTTTGATGGAGATTCAGATCGATTAATTGTGTGTGATAAAAATGGCCAAATAATTAATGGAGATAAAATTTTAGCAATAGCAGCATCAAGTATGCTCAAACAAAAAAAATTGAAACGTAAAGCTATTGTATCAACTAAGATGGCAAATATAGGACTTGAGGACTATTTGAATGAAAGAGGAATTAAACTTTTTCTAACAGATGTAGGTGATAGGTATGTAATGAATGAAATGAAAAGAAGAAATGTTAATTTGGGAGGAGAACAGTCTGGACATTTAATATTCTCTGATCATAGTTTTTCTGGTGATGGTATTTTAAGCGCCCTCCAAGTTTTTACAATTTTACAAATTGAAAATAAGCAGATTCACGAACTACTTGATGATTTTAATATTTTTCCACAAACGCTTGTAAATCTTGATTTACACTCCGATACTAAGAAAATATTTATTAATAGTCGATTGAATAAAACCATTTTAAATTTTTTAGATAATAAACAAGATGAGCCTAAAATATTAATTAGAAAATCTGGAACAGAAAATTTGTTACGTATTATGGTTCAATCCAGATCTCTGAAACTTACAAATCATATTTCTCAAACATTAGTTGATATGATTAAAGGAATTGATGGTATCTAAAAAAAAAATTTATATACTAAGTATCGCAGGGAGTGATAGTTCTAGTGGTGCTGGAATACAAGCCGATCTAAAAACTGTTATGTCGCTTGGTGGATATTGTACTGTTTCTATAACCTCTATTACAGCACAAAATAAAAATAAAGTTTCAAAAATTTATAATTTAAATTCAGATTTGGTTATTGATCAAATTAAATCAATAATGGAGGATTTTGATATTAACGGTATAAAGATTGGACTTGTAAACAATAAAGAATTATCAAAAAAAATTTCAAATTATTTAAAAAAATATAATATACCCATTGTAGTCGACCCAGTATTTGTCTCCTCTTCAGGATTTGAATTTATTGAAAAGTCAAATTATAAAATTTCTCAGTTATATCTCTCAAATCATGCTAAACTTCTTACTCCTAATGTATTTGAGGCTGAGATTTTGTCTGGCTTAAAAATCAAAAATAATTTAAAAAAAATCAATGAATCATTATACGCTTTATATAAAAAATTTCATATTCCAATCTTGATAAAATCCGTATATGTTGAAAAGAAAAATATTTTTGACATACTCTATGATGGTAATGAAGTAAAAATATTTAAGCATAAGAAGGTTGATGTCTCAGAATTTCATGGAACTGGATGTACTTTATCAAGTGCCATTTGTTTTTACCTTGCAAACGGTAATAATTTAGAGGATTCTATTTTTAAAGCGAGGAAATATTTACTGTCTTCATTGAAAAGATCTAAGTCATTAGACTCAAAGGGTTATTTATATCATTAAGTTTTCTTCTCTAAATAAATATTCCCCCCTAATTCTCTGAATTTTTTTGACATCTCATCAAAACTTTCTTTTGATTCTTTCTTAATTTCATGAGAAATCTTCATAGAACAGAATTTAGGACCGCACATTGAACAAAAATGAGCAAGTTTTGCACCTTCTGATGGTAAAGTTTGATCATGAAAATTTTGTGCTGTTTCTGGATCTAAAGATAAATTGAATTGGTCTTTCCATCTGAACTCAAATCTTGCTTTTGATAATAAAAAATCTCTATGATAGGATCCTTTGTTTCCTTTTGCTAGATCAGCAGCGTGAGCAGCAATCTTATATGTAATTACGCCAATTCTTACATCATCTTTATTAGGTAGTCCTAAATGTTCTTTTGGTGTGACATAACAAAGCATTGAAGTTCCATACCATCCTATCATTGCTGCGCCAATTGCACTTGTAATATGGTCATAACCAGGAGCAATATCTGTTGTTAATGGACCTAAAGTATAAAAAGGTGCTTTTTTACAATATTTTTCTTGCTTTTCCATATTTTCTTTTATCAAGTGCATCGGAACATGGCCTGGCCCCTCAATCATTACCTGAACATTCTTTTTCCAAGCTGTACTTGTTAGTTCTCCTAGTGTTTCTAATTCAGAAAATTGCGCTTTATCATTTGCATCATTTATTGAACCAGGTCTGAGTCCATCACCAAGTGAAAAAGAAACATCATATCTAGACAAGATTTCGCACATTTCTTCGAAATTTTCATAAAGAAAGTTTTGTTTGTGATGAGCTAAACACCACTTGGCGATTATTGAACCTCCACGAGATACAATTCCTGTTAACCGGTCTACAGTTAAGTGTATGTACTCAAGTTTTACACCAGCATGTATTGTAAAATAATCAACACCTTGTTCAGCTTGCTCAATAAGTGTTTCTTTAAAAATATCCCAGTTTAAATCTTCTGCGATACCATTTACTTTTTCTAATGCTTGATAAATTGGAACAGTACCAACTGGCACTGGAGAGTTTCTTATAATCCATTCTCTAATATTATGAATATTTTTACCTGTAGATAAATCCATTATTGTATCACTTCCCCATCGAGTCGCCCAAACTAATTTTTCAACCTCTTCTCTTGTATTTGACCATACAGCTGAGTTTCCAATATTGGCATTTATCTTAACCAAAAAATTGGTACCAATGATCATTGGCTCGAGTTCAGGATGATTGATATTTGAAGGTATAATAGCATTGCCATTCGCAATCTCACTTCTTACAAATTCTGCAGTTATAAGATCTTTTTTAGAAAAACCATTTCGAATTTCCTTTTCTCTTCCCTCATTTTCTCTAATAGCACAAAATTCCATTTCTTCTGTAATTTCACCCAATTTTGCGTAATACATTTGTGAAACCTGTGTATTATTTTTTGCCTTAAGGATTTTCTTTTTTGTATTGGGAAAAACTAGGCCCTGAGAGTTTTTTTTATTTAAATATTTAAGCGGATGTTTTTTTTCGATACCAATGTTATTCCTTAGTTTTAACCACGGTTCACGAATTGGTTTTAACCCTATACTTAGGTCTTTATGCTCAGTTTTATCAGTGTACAAACCAGATGTATCGTATACAATTACAGATTTTTGATCTTCATCCTCAATCTTAATTTCTCGCATTGGAACGGATAAATTCCTAAATTTATTGCTTTTTATATAGGTTTTTTTAGAATTTTGAAGAGGTTCACAAAGCTCATCA